>JBDUAP010000292.1:0-3864 GCA_040004585.1 Sporichthyaceae bacterium | reverse complement strand
CCGCGCTCGCGGTGTCGGGGCTGCCCGTCGACCGGTTCTGCTTCGAGGGGTTCCTGCCGCGCAAGGCCGGCGAGCGGTCGGCACGGCTGCGCGCGCTGGCCGACGAATCGCGGACGCTGGTGTTCTTCGAGGCGCCGCACCGGCTGGCCGCGACGCTTGCCGCGATGGCCGAGGGGTTCGGGTCCGGACGTCGCGCGGCGGTGTGCCGCGAGCTGACGAAGACCTATGAGGAGGTACGCCGGGGTCCGCTCGACGAGTTGGTCTCCTGGGCGGGTGAGGGAGTTCGTGGCGAGGTGACTCTCGTGGTCGCCGGCGCCGAGCCAGCCGAGCCCGGTGGCGTGGAGCCGGCCGAGCTGGCCCAGCGGGTGGCGGCCCGCGAGGAGGCCGGCCAAAGCCGCAAGGAGGCGATCGCCGCGGTGGCTGACCAGGCCGGCGTCCCCAAGCGCGAGGTCTTCGACGCCGTCGTCGCCGCCAAGATGTCGGAACGTGGTGGACCTTTAGGCCGACGAGAGTCTGACAAGTCGGTTGATCGGCGGCCCTAGGCTGGTGATATGACCCGCCACGTCCTTACTGCGGTCGCCTGGCCCTACGCAAACGGCCCGCGCCACATCGGACACGTGTCCGGCTTCGGAGTGCCCTCCGACGTGTTCAGCCGCTACATGCGGATGGCGGGCCACCACGTCCTCATGGTCAGCGGCACGGACGAGCACGGCACGCCGATCCAGGTGCAGGCCGACGCCGAGGGCATGTCGACCCGCGAGCTGGCCGACCGCTACAACCGGGTCATCGTCGAGGACCTCGCCCGCCTCGGCCTGAGCTACGACCTCTTCACCCGTACGACGACGCGCAACCACTACGCCGTCGTCCAGGAGCTGTTCGCCACCCTCCACCGCAACGGCTACATCGTTGCCAAGACGACAATGGGCGCGATCTCGCCGTCGACCGGCCGGACCCTGCCCGACAGGTACATCGAGGGCACCTGCCCGATCTGCGGCTACGACAGCGCGCGGGGCGACCAGTGCGACAACTGCGGCAACCAGCTCGACCCGACCGACCTGATCAACCCGCGGAGCCGCATCAACGGCGAGACCCCGGACTTCGTCGAGACCGAGCACTTCTTCCTCGACCTGCCGGCCCTCGCCGACGCGCTGGGTGCGTGGCTGTCCGAGCGCACCGACTGGCGCCCGAACGTGCTGAAGTTCTCGACCAACCTGCTCAAGGACCTCCAGCCGCGGGCGATCACCCGCGACCTCGACTGGGGCGTGCCGATCCCGCTGGAAGGCTGGGACGAGTCGTCCAACAAGCGCATCTACGTCTGGTTCGACGCGGTCATCGGTTATCTGTCCGCCTCGATTGAGTGGGCCCGCCGCAGCGGTGACCCGGAGGCATGGCGGCAGTGGTGGCAGCCGGAGGACGGGGCCGACGCCTCGTCGTACTACTTCATGGGCAAGGACAACATCGTCTTCCACTCGGTCATCTGGCCGGCGATCCTGCTTGGGTACGACGGGAAGGGTGACCGCGGCGGCAAGCCCGGGGAGCTCGGCGAGCTGGGCCTGCCGACCGAGGTGGTCTCCAGCGAGTACCTCACGATGGAGGGCAAGAAGTTCTCCTCCTCGCGGTCCGTCGTCATCTACGTGCGCGACTTCCTGGACCGCTACGACGCCGACGCACTCCGCTACTTCATCGCGGTCGCCGGCCCGGAAGCGCAGGACACCGACTTCACCTGGGTCGAGTTCGTCCGCCGCACCAACGACGAGCTGGTCGCCGGCTGGGGCAACCTGGTCAACCGCACCATCTCGATGGCGGCGAAGAACATCGGCTCGGTTCCGCCGCAGGGCGACCTCACCGCCGACGACGAGGCGCTGCTCGCCACCGTCCGCAAGGGCTTCGACGACGTCGGTGCACTGCTCGAGAAGTCCAAGCAGAAGGCCGCGATCAACGAGGCGATGCGCGTCGTGTCCGAGGTGAACAAATTCATCTCCGACATGGCGCCGTGGAAGCTCAAGACCGACGACCCGGCCCGGATGGCCACCGTGCTGCACGTCGCGCTGCAGGCCGTGCGCGACTGCAACACGATCCTCACGCCGTTCCTGCCGCACGCGGCGCAGCAGGTGCACGAGCTGCTCGGCGGCACCGGCGTGTGGTCCGGGCTGCCCGAAGTGCGCGAGGTCTCGGAGGAAGGCAACGCCGACTACCCGGTGATCCAAGGCGACTACGCCGCCGCGGCCGCGACGTGGGAGAGCATCCCGATCGAGGCCGGAACGCCCCTGCAGGCACCCACCGTCATCTTCCGCAAGCTCGACCCGACGATCGTCGACGAGGAGCTGGCGCGTCTCGAGGCCGAGGCCACTCCGTGAGCTCCGGCCATCCGCCGCTGCCTGAACCGCTCGCCGTCGCAGTCGCCGACAGCCACTGCCATCTCGACATCGGCGTGGAGGGCCGCGACGGAGAGGACGGGCTCCCGGTCGAGGAAGCGTTGGCACGCGCAGGCGCCGTCGGCGTACCGAGGATCGTGCAGATCGGCTGCGACCTCGTCGGTGCGCGGTGGGCTGTGGACGCCGCCAACCGGTACGACGAGATCGTCGCCGGTGTCTCGCTGCACCCGAACGAGGCAGCGCGACTCGCGCGTGACGGTGATGACACGGCACTGGTCGATGCGCTCGCCGAGATCGACAAGCTCGCCGCCGACCCGCGGGTGCGCGCCGTCGGCGAGACAGGACTGGACTACTTCCGTACCGGCGATGAAGGCCGGGCGGTGCAGCACCGTTCATTCCGCGCGCACATCGAGATGGCCAAGCGGCACGGCAAGGCGCTGGTCATCCACGACCGGGACGCCCACGACGACGTGCTGCGCACCCTCGCTGAGGAAGGGTCGCCCGACCGGGTGGTCCTGCACTGCTTCTCCGGCGACGTCGAGATGGCCCGCGAGTGCGTCCGACGCGGCTACTGGCTCTCTTTCGCCGGCACGGTGACGTTCAAGAACGCGGCGATGCTGCGCAACGCGCTGGCCGTCACGCCGGCCGAGCAGCTGCTCGTCGAGACCGACGCGCCGTTCCTGACGCCCACCCCCTACCGCGGCCAGCCCAACGCGTCGTACCTCATCCCGCTCACGCTCCGCGCGATGGCCGAGGTCAAGAAGGTGCCGGTGGACGAGCTGGCGAGCGCGGTCGCCGCCAACACCGAGGCCGCCTTCGACTCCTGGTGACCCCGAGCAGGAGCTGATCTGGACCGTTTTTGCATGATCACGGTGAAAATGGCTAGGTTCCTGGGGTGCCGAACCGCCTGATCGCCCGCCTGTTGCAGGCGCTCGTGGTGACGGCCCTGGTGGGCGGAACGACTGCCTTCGTGGCGTGCGACAAGACGGTGACGGTTTCTGTCGACGGCAACGTCAGAGAGGTCCGCAGCTTCGGGCGCACCGTCGGCGCTGTGCTGGCGAACCAAGGCATCGCGGTCGGCCCCCACGACCTCGTCGTCCCGCAACCGGGCGAGCGGCTGGAGAACGGCGAGCGGATCACGGTCCGTTTCGGCCGCCCGGTCGACCTGACTGTCGACGGTGAGAGCCGCCGTCTCTGGACCACCGCGAGCAGCGTCTCCGAGGCCCTGATGATGTTCGGCGTCCGGGCCGACGGGGCCGTTGTCTCTGCATCCCGGTCGGCGCGCATCTCTCGCGGCGGCATGGCGCTGGACGTCCGGCTGCCGCACGACCTCACCTTCCTCGCCGACGGCAAGCGCTCGGAGCTGACAACGACTGCTGCAACCGTCCATGAGGCGCTCACCGAGGCCGGCATCACACTCCGGCCCCAGGACCGGCACAACGCTCGGCCGGCAGACATGCCGGCCGACGAGCAGGTGCTTGCGGTCACC
>JBDUAP010000291.1:0-3865 GCA_040004585.1 Sporichthyaceae bacterium | reverse complement strand
TCAACCCCGGATGAGGTGTTCGTCACATGGACGCTGTTGGCAGGCTGCTCTCCCTCTCGGTGCTGACTGCCGCCTTCGCGCCGGCTGCCGTGTTCGGCGCGCTGCCCGTCGTAATGCCCGTCGTGGTCGGACTGTCGCTGCTCTTCGCGGCGGTCGTGCGCGAGCCCGAGCGATAGCGCGTCAGCGGCGGCTGCGCACCACCCGACCGGGCGCGCCGGCGACGACACTCCAGGCCGGCACCTCGCCGCGCAGCACGGTGAGCGCCGCCAGCACGCTGCCCACCCCCACCATCGCCCCGCCCAGGATCGACGCCTTGACGCCGACCCACACGTCGGGGCCGATGCGCACCGGCGCCTTCACGATGCCCTGGTCCTTGATCGCCACCTCGAGGTCGTCGAACTTGTGGTCGAAGTCGCAGACATAGACCCAGTCGGCAACGAGGCACCGCGCGCCGAACTCGATGTCGAGATAGCAGTTCACCGTGTTGTCCCGTCCGAAGACTGACTTGTCACCGATCCGCAGGGTCCCCTCGTGCGCCCGCAGTCGGGTGCCATCGCCGAGATGCACCCACCGGCCGAGCACGATCCGCCCGTAGCCGGGCCGCGCCGAGAGCTCGACCCGCCGGCCGAGGTAAACAAAGCCCTCCGTCACCACGTCCGGGTGGCGCACCTTGAGGACGAGGAACCGCCAGTAGCACCCCAGGTGGAACGGCGACCACGCTCGGTGCCGAACGACCCACCGCAGGCTAGGCGGTGCGAGAAAGGCGAGCAGGCCGACCTGCCGAGGATCCCGCTGCCGGTGCCGCACGACGTAGGACGCTAGCGGGGCTGGCACGACACGGCCGCGATCCTCGGCCCGCACTTCGGACCCGAAGTCGATCACACCTCCGTAGACTCGGGCTATGACCATGGGTGAAGCGGACGTAGATGCTCTGATCGAGCAGCTCTGGAATGCGGGTGGCACCGACGTGCTGCTGACTGCCGGGACTACTCCGCTGCTGCGGGTGAACGGGGAGCTCTGCCCGGCAGAGGGCTACCCATCGCTCAAGGCGGCAGACACGGCGGCCATGGCCGAGGCCCTGTTGAATGACGCGCAGCAGGAGACCTTCACGCACCAGGACATCGACTTCTCCTTCTCGTGGCGGGAGGGTGCGCGCATCCGCGGCAACGCCTTCCGGCAGCGCGGAGAAGTGGCAGTGGCCCTGCGGATGATCCCCCGGAACATCCCGTCCTTCGAGGATCTCGGCACTCCCGACGTGGTGCGTCGTTTCGCCGAGCTGAAGCAGGGCCTGGTGTTCGTGACCGGGCCGACGGGCTCCGGCAAGTCGACGACCCTTGCCTCGATCATCGACTGGATCAACACGAACCGCGCCGTCCACATCATCACGGTCGAGGACCCGATCGAGTACGTCCACGACCACAAGCGTTCTGCGGTGAACCAGCGCGAGGTTGGCGAGGACACCGCGACCTTCGCAGCCGCGCTGCGCAGCTGCCTGCGCGAGGACCCCGACGTAATCCTGGTCGGAGAGATGCGCGACCTCGAGTCGATCCGCTTCGCGCTCACCCTTGCCGAGACCGGGCACGTGGTGTTTGCAACGCTGCACACCAACGATACCGCGCAAGCGGTGGACCGGCTCATTGACGTGTTCCCCGGCGATCAGCAACCACAGGTCAGAGTGCAGCTCGCCTCCACCCTGACGGGGGTCATCTACCAGCGGCTGGTGCCCCGCATCGGCGGCGGGATGGTCGCGGCCTACGAGGTGCTGTACGGGAACACGCCCGTGCGCAACCTGGTGAAGGAAGGCAAGGCCGCCCAGCTTCGCAACCAGATCGTCACGGGCCAACGCGACGGCATGCAGACCCTCGAGATGTCGCTGACCCAGCTGGTCGCGGCGGGTGTCGTGTCCTACGACGAAGCAGTGGCCCGGTCGCTGTACCCTAAGGACGTTCAGCGCCACGCCGTACCGGCGCAGCAGTAGGGCCCGGCAGCCGAAGCCACCGGGCCCCTGAGCTGCTCGATCAGCAGCCGGTGTCGGTCGTTTCGCCGGTAGCGGCGCTGTAGGTCCAACCTGTTGAGGTCGGCGCAGCCTTGAGCAGCTTGGCGGTCACCAAGGCCGCGACGCTCGCAGCCGGCGTGGCTGCAGCGTTCCCCGGAGACGCCATGAATGCGTCCGACGCGGTCTGGACCTGCTTGGCGTCGGCCTTGCAGGCGGCCGTAGTGGCGTCGGCGCGGAAGGTGCCGAGACCGAGGACGACGATGCCGGCGAGGATGCCGAGCACGACGATGACGATGAGGAGCTCGATGAGGGTGAATCCACCCTCCCGCTCGTTCTGGACCTTACGAATGCGCTGAACCATAATATGTTCCCCCCATAAGGGACTCGATGTGCACCGCCCCGGTGATCGAGTCCCTTGACCCGCGTGGCGCTGCCTTGGGACAAGAATGCGGGCCTTGGCGACCGAACGTGGCATGTGTTTAGTGATCTGAACGCTTGGACTACGCGGCATGGTCTGTTCAGGGGCCCGAGAGAAGTCACCCTTCCAACAGCGCCTAACGTGCAGCGTGTCGAGAGTGCACGCAGGGGCCCCCTTCGCAGCCACGGGCTCGGCTCAACGCGGGCCGTCCATTACCCAGCCGGAACAGCGGGCTCGCTGTCTTCGCGTTGGACTCGACGATGCCCATCAGGTCAGCCGCCTCGATGCGCAAGATGCCTGCACGTGCCGAGGCCCGTACCGACGAAGGAGGGCCAGCGGTTGCTGACCCTCCTGTCGAAGTCATCGGGCAACCCGCCACGACTCGATGTCGACGCCTCGTTGCCCTGCCACGGGAACGAAGTTGAGATCGGTGTACTTGACAGACGTGCGTCCAGCGACCTGCCATCCCCCGGCTGGTACACCGTCCGTCGGCGGCGATGCTGGGCATCCGCCGCCAGGGCAAGACCAGGCCGTCAGGTACACGCGCAACGGCGCTGGCGCGAAGGCGTTGTCCGGTAACTCGATTAGTGGGCCCTCGTAACCGTTGCTCGGGCTCACGTTCAGCGAGGCTGATCGTGCGATCAGGCCGGCGCGGAACACCTGTCCGGTGACGCCTACCAACCGGATGTCGAGTCTGGCTTTGGGAACATACGCGGTGCCCTGGAAGTAGAGTTCGTCAGTCTGGATGTCAGTTTGCACCACGGGGCACCCGCCGGGCGAGGTCACGCAGCCGGATTGGGCTCGCAGCGCGATCGACCGCCAGGAGAGCGAAAGGTTGAGGTAGTCGACCTGCTCGGAGACGCTCTGGCCATTCGCACTGTCAGTCTCGAGGGTGATGGTCGCGGTGACAGGAACGCCTGGATTCGCGATTCCATACGCATACAGCTCGGTCTTGAGGTCGGCCGTGACATCGATGGTCTCGGTCCGGTAGGTCAGAGAGCCCGTGCCCGGTGTCACCGTCAAGAGCTTGGTAATCGTGGCTGCACCTGCTCGGTTGGGTTTGAGCGTGAGGGTGAGTGTCGTCCCCGAGTTCGCTCCCAGCTCTCCGTGCCGCACGGTGACGGTTGCCTGCTCGAGCGACGCCCGAGGCGCGATGGCCGACGGCAGGCCGGTGAAGGCGTTCACCTGCAGGGTGGCGGACTTTCCCTTCAACATGCCCGTGACGCTCGGGCCCGCGTTCGCGTCACTGTTGCTGGCCAGCGGGCCGGCCGTGAGCGGGCTGAACGACGGACTAGTCGTGCTGGCCAGCGTGCTGGGGGAAATCGAGGTCGGTCCCTGGACGGCGGCACCGGCGTTGTTCTTCGCCCCGTAGAGTACGAGAGAGGGGTGATCAGTGGCCCAGGTGCCACAGACCTCCATGCTGCCCTTGCTCATATGGAACTGGCTGTCCC
>JBDUAP010000290.1:0-3880 GCA_040004585.1 Sporichthyaceae bacterium | reverse complement strand
TGCGGGCCGCCGAGCGGGGGCACCGCGGCGCGCCCACCGTGCTCACCCGGACCCGCGCTCTCTACGTGGGCACGGTTGCCAAGGAGCGCGACACCGCCACCGCGCAGGGAGAGTTCGACCGGTTCACCGCCAGCGGCGCGGCAACGGTCCTCGCCAGCCCATCCGACGACGCAGGGCGCGGCTGCGACTGCGTCGAGGTCACGTCGTACGACGGGACCACCGGTCCGACCGGCGTCGCCGCCACCTTCGACGGCGCTGGGGAGGGCATGGCGGACGCGATGCTCTGCGCCCAGGTCGCCCGCGACGTCATGGCCGGTCGGTTCCGGTGGGCTCGAGGGCTCGGCTGGTTGTCCTGGACCGGGCGGCACTGGAAGCCCGTCCCCGAGCAGCTCGTGCACGAGGCGACGCGCCACTACCTGCTCGCCCAGTGGCGGGCCGCGGTCAAGCGCCTCGCCCAGGCCCGCGACGACGAGGAACGCAAGATGCTCGAGGGCCTCGTCGCCGCCTGGCGCGCCACCCTGAACAAGGGCCGCATCACCTCGATCACCAGCCTCACCCAGGGCATCGCCGGCATCATCACCGACCCGGCCGACCTCGACCGCCACCCCGACCTGCTCAACGCCGGCGACGGCGCGGTCGACCTGCGCACCGGGGCGCTCGGGCCGCACGACCCCGACCTGCTCCTCACCAAACACACGACCGTCGACTACGACCCGGGAGCCCGCCACGACGACTGGGCCGCTGCCCTGCGAGCCGTGCCCGCCGACGTGCTCGACTGGGTGCAGGTGCGCTACGGGCAGGCCGCCACCGGGCACATGACCCCCGATGACGTCATGGTCGTCCAGCACGGCGGCGGGGAAAACGGCAAGACGACCTTCGCTGCCGGCATCCGCGGGGCGCTGGGGGACTACTACGTCGAGATCAGCCACCGGGCGCTGCTCGGGGACCCGTCCCAGCACCCCACCGAGCTGATGTCCTTCCGCGGCGCCCGGGTCGCCCTCCTCGAGGAGCTGCCCGAAGAACGGCGGATGAACGTCACCCGGCTCAAGTCGGTGGTCGGCACCCCGCACATGAAAGCTCGGCTGATCCGGCATGACGAGGTCGAGTTCGCGGCCACGCACTCCCTGTTCCTCAACACCAACCACCTGCCCGTGGTGGACGAGACCGACCACGGGACGTGGCGCCGCCTCGCCCGGCTCCGGTTCCCCTACAAGTTCCGCAAGCCCGGCGAGACACCTGCCGCCCCGCTCGACCGGGCAGGAGACCCCAACCTGAGGCAGCGCATCCAGGAAGGTCGCCACGGGCAGCGCGAGGCCGCCCTCGCGTGGCTGGTGGCCGGCGCGGTGCGCTGGTACGCCGCCGACCGGATCATGCCCGCCCATCCCGACCGGATCGCCGACGACACCAAAGAGTGGCGAGGCAAGACCGACCTGCTCCTTGCCTACGCCGACGACCGGCTGATCTTCGACCTGGACGCGCACGCCATGGTCACCGAGCTGCTCGGTGACTTCAACACCTGGCTGAAGGCCCACGGCCACCGAGAATGGTCCGACAAGACCCTGACCTCGCGGCTCGAGGAGCACGACGAGTTCGCCGCCCATGACGTCGAGAAGCGCACCATCCGCGGCAACGACCGCCTGTCGCGGCCGACGTTCTGGGACGACGTCCGCACCGAGCCGCCCGGCATGTACAAGGCCTGGTTAGGCCTCCGGTTCCGTCAAACCGCCGACCAGTGGCCAGCGGAAAACCGCAGGTCAGAGCCTGTTGTTACCGCTGTTACGGCAAGTTCAGATAACCGGCTGGAAATCGGTCTCTCGAGGGTAATCAAAGTTTGCGGTAACAGCGGTAACAAAGATCAACAACTCGGGCCACCGGACACCTTCGCCGAGGTACTCGCGCGGGCCGAAACGGTCGAACTCTGCAATGCCTGCGGCGAGTTCAAGGACGGCCGCTGCACCTGCGGCGAGCCCTGCCCGCGCTGTCGCTGGCCAGCCGGCAGCATCGGCCACCACGACGATTGCGGCGCCGAGGCGACGTCGTGAGCCAACCCGCCGACCGCTGGTCGATCCCCCTGGTGTTCTCCCCTTTCCACAAGCCATCCCATAGGCCCCGGGCCGGGGGGTTGCACGACTCTGCGTGACCGGATGACCCCCAAGAGTCACGGTTCCTTGCACGCATGGAGAAGAGGTCGACGACTATGAGCAGCGTCTACATCTGCCCGATCTGCCAGACGCGCTTCGGCCCGATCCAGCAGGGGGAGATCTACTGCTCGGATCCGTGTCGCGCGAAGGCGTGGGGACGCGAGAGCAAGCCGAAGGTGACGGCGTGCGCCGACTGCGCCGCGTTGGTCGAGCAGCCGACCCGTGGCCGGCTGGTGCTCCGGTGCTCGTCGTGCCGGGTGGAGTCTCGCCGCCGGGTTAGTCGTGAGTCGGCGCGTCGCCGTCGGGCTGTGTCGTGATGCCACACGAGGCGCAATTAGGTCAGCTGCAACGTCGGCGCGGCAGCGAATCGCCGCCGTCGTCACCCCCAACCCACGAGAGGAAAGCCAAGTGACTCAGACACCCGAAGAGACCCCGCTCCCGTTCGAGGAGCACGTCCTGACCGAGCTCGCCGTGTTGCGCGGCTGCCTCACCGCGCTCGCCACGTTCGCCGGCGCGAGCGATCCGCTCGCCGACTATCCCGTTGCCCGACGCGTGCGGGGCTTGTCGTCCGTCGCGGTCGAGACCGAGCTGACGGCGCTGCTCGCCGACGTCCAGGCGCTCGGCGGCCAGCTCGCGGCCAACTGGGTGGGCACGTGGAGCGACACCCAGCAGCTTCGCGAGGAGCTCCGCCGCCTGGACGAGGCGGTGGCGGATCGCGTGCGCGCGTTGACGACTCTAAAGGAGAGCCTCGCCGACGCCAGCCGCGGCGAGGTCAAGCTCGTGAGCCGCGACGCGAGCGGCGACATCTCCGTCATACAGACGTTCCTGCCCAACGGCACGGGCGGCACGTCGTGACCGCCGACCTGGGGGACCGGGAGCAGATCCGACGGCGCCGCGTCGTCGGTGGAATCACAAGAAAGCAGGAGGAACGACGATGAGTGAGAACACGAGCGAGCAGTCGGCCCGCGAGGTCGCCGTAGCGCAGCGAGAAGCGGAAGCAGCAGAGCTGGCACGCCGCAAGGCAGCCTCGCGGCGACCGGGCGAGGGCGAGGCGCTCGCGCTGCCCGAGAACGACGAGGGGGTTGTGTGATGTCGTCGTATCGGGAAGTAGGACGCGACGAAGAGCCGATGGTGTCGTTCGGGGGTGGCTGGTTGTTGTCCCCAGACTTCCCTCCGGCCGCCCCCAACAGCGACCGGCTCGAGCACGAGCGGTTGGCGGCGCTGATCGAGGCCGAGAACGACGCCTACGCCGAGGCGCACCGCCGGGCCGAGGAGGCGGCGCACTTCGCAGAGCTTGATGCGTCGGGCCAGGGCCGAACGATGGCCGAGATCTTCGCCGAGCAGATGGCGATGGAGCCCCGCGAGCAGGCCCGCCGTGACTCCGAGGAGCGGTTGCGCGAGCGCAACCAGGCCGAGGGACTGGTCGGCGACGCCGCGGCCGGCGACTTGTCTGACCTCCTCTACAAGAGTCGGCTGGCCAAGAGTGCTATGAGCAAGGCCGGCCGCGAGAAAGACCCAAGCGACCCGGCGCACCGGCGGACCAGGACCAGCGACGAGTCGATCATGGCGTGGGCGAAGGAAGGCCGCGACAAGCGACGGCGCGAGCGGGAGGCTGCGGACCCCAACCGGCCGCGCATCTTCGGCAAGGAGAAGCCATGACAGCCGGCGGGGAGTCGCTGGCCGATGCGATCGCCCGCGTGATGGCCAACGGGGTCGCGGCCCGCATCGAAGTCCGCAAC
>JBDUAP010000289.1:0-3881 GCA_040004585.1 Sporichthyaceae bacterium | reverse complement strand
CCACCATCACGCACCGCGTGCTGGCCAAGCTGTTCGAGGACCGCGGCGTGATCCTCGACCGCACCTACCAGCTCAACGTCGGCGGCAACATGGACTTCATGAACATGCTCGAGCGTGAGCGGCTGGAGTCCAAGAAGATCAGCAAGACCCAGGCCGTCACCTCCAACGTCGACCACGACATGGGCAAGAACAACGTCCACATCGGGCCGTCGGACTACGTGGCCTGGCTGGACGACCGCAAGTGGGCGTACGTCCGGCTGGAGGGGCGCGCGTTCGGTGACGTCCCGCTCAACCTGGAGTACAAGCTCGAGGTGTGGGACTCGCCCAACTCGGCCGGCGTCATCATCGACGCGATCCGGTGCGCGAAGATCGCGATGGACCGCGGTATCGGCGGCCCGATCCTGTCCGCGTCGTCGTACTTCATGAAGTCGCCGCCCGTGCAGCACGACGATGACACCGCGCGCGAGCTCGTCGAGAAGTTCATCCGCGGCGAGATCGACCGCTAACCCCCCTTTCCCCCGGTGATCGGGGAGGACGGTGGCTACACCCGTAAGAGCAGCAGGGCGACGTCGTCGTGGCTGGTCGCCTCGCGCACGCGCAGCATCCGCTCGGACAGCTGCGCGAGAGAACCGCCTGACGGACTGATTGCCGCCCGAACCTTCTCCAGGCCGACGTCCAACGAGTGATGGCGGCTCTCGATGAGGCCGTCGGTGAACAACGCGAGAACGCTGCCCTCAGCCAACGTCAAGGTGGTCTCACGCACGTCGCCACCTTCATCGTCGAGCCGGGCACCCAGCGGGACGTCGGTCGGCAACTCGAGATAGGAGGTCTGGCCGTCGAGCTGTGCGACGAGGGGAGACGGGTGACCCGCTGAGGCGATGACCAGCTGTCGTGCAGCGGGGCGCAGGACCGCGTAGCAACACGTCACGATCTGACCCTCACCGCGGTCGGCCACGATGGCATGCAGCCGGCCCAGCAGCTCTGCGGGGCCGAGGCCCGCCAGCGCATAAGCCCGGGCGGCCGTGCTTACCTGGCCCATGAGCGCCGCCGCCGTGATTCCCTGGCCCATCACGTCACCGATCCCGAAGACCGTGCTTCCATCCGGCCGCGCTATCACGTCGTACCAGTCGCCGCCGACTTCCGTGCCTTCCGCGCCAGGCAGGTAGCTCGCATGGATCTCGAGGCCGGGAACGGCGGCGATGCGGGGCAGCAGACTCCGTTGCAATGTCAGCGCGGCCGTCCGCTCGCGCGCGTATGCGACCGCGTTGTCCAAGGCCATGGCGACCCGACGGGCCAGCTCGGACACCGTGCCGAGCTCGGTCGTGGAGTACGGCTCCGGGGCCTGGCGTACCAACGTGAGGGCGCCGATGTTGCGTCCACGTGCCGTCAACGGAACAGCGACCAGCGAGGTCACCCGGAGCGACCGGAGCTGCTCCAGATGGTCGGGATCGCGGGACAGGCGCTGGAGAAAGTCGTCCGTGACGTGCGGCATCAGCCGTGATTGACCGGTCTGGACGACGGTGCGCGCGAGCGGTGACTCGGTGTCGAAGGACAGGGCTTCGCTGACCCGCCGGAACGCCAGCTCGGCGTCAGCCTGGGCATGCCGCAGGAGGACGAGTTCCAATGCTCCGCTCTCGGCGTTGACGATGTGCACGGCGATGAGATCGGCCAGTTCCGGCACGGTCAGCGCTGCACTTGCCGCGAGCACCTCGTCGACATCCAGGGACTGCGCGAGTTGCTCGCTGGCACTGGCGAGGAGGCGTTCGCTGAGATCCATGCGGAGCCGCTCGGCCTGTGCCAACTTCATGTCCGTCACGTCGCGCACGCACCCCGTCGTACCGCGCACGTCACCGTCAGGACCCAACAGGACCTGACCGCGCCCCTCGATCCAGCGGATGGTTCCGTCCGGACGCACGATGCGATGCTCGAGCGCGTAGCGGGACCGGGTGGCCATGGCCTGCTGCACGGTGGCGAGCACCTCGTCCTGGTCTTCCGGGTGCAGGCTGGCGCGCCAGGCATCGAACGTCGCGGGGAACGTGCCGGTCGGATAGCCGAAGATCTCCTCCATCCGGTCGTCCCAGCGCACCGCCCCGATGGACTGGTCCCACTCCCAGGTGCCGAACTCGCCGGCCTCGAGGGCCAGTCGCAGGCGTTGCTCGCCGTCGTCGCGCTGGGCCTGCGCCACCCGGAACTCGGACACGTCCTCGGACGCACCCAGCACTCCGACCATCCCACCGTCGGGACCGTGGAGGGGGCGGAGCCGGACGTGGGCAAGGAAGGTGGAGCCGTCCCGCCGCTGAACGGGGTGCTCGCCGTTCCACGAGCCTTCGGTCAACACCTGCGCGAAGACCGACGCCGAGGCACCCCGGCCCTCGGGTACGGGCAGCAGCTCGAGCACGTTGCGGTCCAGCGCCTCGGCCGCCGTCCAGCCGTACAGGTTCTCGGCCGCGAGGTTCCAGAGGATGACGGTGCCCTCGAGGTCGGTTCCGATCAGGGCCACGCCAACAGCGTCGGCGATGCCGGTGGCGGCGCTGGTGCTCATGCGGTTCGACCCCTCGGCGGCGGGTGCCCGCGACGCTGCCTGTGCGCGAGCATCCCCATCATGGTCCGATGATCGACCTCGTGCCTGCCGAACGCCGAAACGGTCGGCCCAGTGCCAGGCGGCCGTCGGCACCGCGTTCCCGCCGTAGCCTGGGCCGATGTCCTTCGCCGGTGACCTGCAGGCCGTGGTGCGCCACCGCGACTTCCGGCGGCTGTTCTCGACCCGGTTGACGTCGCAGGCCTCGGACGGGATGTTCCAGTCGGCGCTGGCCAGCCTGTTCTTCTTCTCGCCCGAGAAGCAGACCTCGGCAACGAGCGTTGCAGCGGCCTTCGCGACCCTGTTGTTGCCCTACTCGATCGTCGGACCGTTTGCCGGCGTCCTGCTCGATCGATGGCGGCGCCGCCAGATTCTGGTCGTCTCGAACGTGTTGCGCGCCGGCATGGTCACCGGCGTGGCCGCCCTGGTGTTCGGGGGCGTCGACGGCCTTCCGCTCTATGCCGCTGTGCTCGCCTGCCTCAGTGTCAACCGGTTCTTCCTCGCGGGACTGTCGGCGGCGCTGCCCCACGTCGTACATCGTGACGAGCTCGTCATGGCGAACTCAGTCTCGACAACGACCGGGACCATCGTGGCCATCACCGGGGCAGGCGCGGGCTTCCTGCTCAGGAAGGTGCTGGGTGAGGGGAGCACGGCCGACGGGCGGGTGATCCTGGTAGCCGCGGTGATCTACCTGGCCGCCGCCGCGCTCGCCGCGCGGATGGACCGCGACCTGCTCGGCCCGGACCTCGACGCCGAGGAGCCGCAGACCCGCGAGGCGGTACGCCGAGTGGTGCGCGGCATGGCCGACGGGGCGCGGCACGTGTGGCACCACCGACCCGCCGGTCACGCGTTGGCGGCCATCGGTGCGCATCGCTTCTTCTACGGCGTATCCACGATCGCCGGAATCCTGTTGTTCCGTAACTACTTCAACGAACCGCAGGACGTCGATGCAGGGCTGGCCGGGCTGGCGGCCGCGTTCGCGGCCTCCGCGGCCGGCTTCCTCCTGGCGGCGGTCGTCACCCCGGAGGTCACGCACCGGATCCGCAAGTCGACCTGGATCACGGTGTGCTTTGCGTTCGCCGCCGCGATGGAGGCCGTGTACGTCGTGTGGATGAACGAGGCCCTGCTGCTCGCCGGGGCGTTCGTGATCGGGGTTGCCGCCCAGGGTTCCAAGATCTGTGTCGACACGATCGTGCAGGAGTCGATCGACGACGCCTTCCGCGGTCGGGTGTTCTCGTTCTACGACGTCATCTTCAACATCGCGTTCGTCTCGGCGGCGGCGTTCGCGGCGCTGACCCTGCCG
>JBDUAP010000288.1:0-3882 GCA_040004585.1 Sporichthyaceae bacterium | reverse complement strand
GCGACATCGGCCACGACTACGTCGTGCTGACCGACCACTCGCCGCGGCTGACGGTCGCGCGCGGGCTCTCACCCGAGCGGTTGCGCGAGCAGCTCGATGTCGTGGCCGAAGTCAACGAGCGGCTGTCGCCCTTCCGGCTGCTGAGCGGCATCGAGGTCGACATCAACGAGGACGGCTCGCTGGACCAGGAGGACGAGCTGCTCGCCCGGCTCGACGTCGTCGTCGCAAGCGTGCACTCCAAGCTGCGGATGGAGCGCGACGCGATGACGGCGCGGATGGTGGCAGCGGTGGCGAACCCGCACACCGACATCCTCGGGCACTGCACCGGACGCAACGTGACGTCACAGGGTCGCGGCGGACGAGTGCGGCCGGAGTCGGAGTTCGATGCCGAGCTGGTCTTCGAGGCGTGCCGTCAGTTCGGAGTAGCGGTCGAGATCAACTGCCGGCCGGAGCGGTTGGATCCCCCCCTCCGGCTGCTGCGGCTCGCCGTCGAAACCGGCTGCCTGTTCTCGATCGACACCGACGCACACGCGCCAGGCCAGCTCGACTGGCAGCCGTTCGGGTCCGAGCGGGCGGAGGAATGCGGGGTACCGCTGGAGTCGATCGTGAACACCCGGCCGGTCGACGAGCTGCTCGCCTGGTCGGGTCGGGACCGATGACCTGCGGGCGGGCCTGGAACAAACGGCGTGCCCGCTCTCGTTTGCGCGGACAACTACTTGATCCGACGACGACGAAGGGCCCCTGACCGTGAGCAACCTGGTGCAGCCGACTGTGGACGTGCAACGCAACGGCGAACGATTCGCCACCCGGCTGGGCTGGCTGGACTCCAAGCACTCCTTCTCGTTCGGGCACCACTACGACCCGGCCAACACCCACTTCGGACTGCTGCTCGTGTCCAACGACGACGTCGTGGCCCCCGGGACCGGGTTCGAGACCCATCCGCACCGGGACATGGAGATCGTGACCTGGGTGCTCGACGGTGGGCTCGTCCACCAGGACTCGATCGGGCACAACGGTGTCATCTATCCGGGCCTGGCCCAGCGGATGAGTGCCGGCACCGGCATCCTGCACTCAGAGAAGAACGACCGACCCGCGTCTCTGCTGGTGCCGGAGGCCGAGCAGGCCATCACACCGGTGCACTTCGTGCAGATGTGGGTGGCGCCGGACGAGTCGCGCATCGCGCCGGGCTACGAACAGCTCGACATCACCGACGAGCTGACCCGCGGTGGGCTGGTGACGGTCGCCTCCGGGATGGAGCGCCACAAGGGCGAGACGGCGATCCGCATCCGGCAGAAGGACGCGGCGCTGTTCGCGGCCCGACTGACCGACGGGAAGTCGGTCGCGTTGCCGACGGCACCGTTCGTGCACCTCTACGTCGCGCGCGGAGCCGTCGACCTCGAAGGCGCCGGCCGCCTGGACACTGGCGACGCCGCCCGGATCACCGCCGCCGAGGTCGAGCGGGTCACCGCGGCGGGGAACGCCGAGGTGCTCGTATGGGAGATGCACGCCGAGCCAGCCGGCTGAGTCTGACAAGTCGGGGGGCTATTCCGAGCTGCCTTCGGTCTCCCCTGCCGGCGGTGCTGTGACGTCGTCGAGCCGGTAGCGCTCGATGGCCTCGCGCAGGACCGACTCCTTGATCTCCCCGCGCCGGGCCAGCTCACCGAGCGTCTTGACGACGATGGACCAGGCGTCGACCTTGAAGTGCCGTCGCAGCGCCCCCCGGGTGTCGGAGAGCCCGAAGCCGTCGGTGCCCAAGGACGCGAAGTCGCCCGGCACCCACTGCCCGATCTGGTCCTGCACGGCGCGCATGAAGTCGGACACCGCGACGAACGGGCCGGGTGCCCCTTCGAGTTTGCGTGAGACGTAGGGCTGGCGCAGGTCGCCCTCGGGCTGCATGAAGTTGTGCTCGTCGCAGGCCAGCCCGTCGCGACGCAGCTCGTTCCAGGACGTGACGGACCAGACGTCGGCCTGCACGTTCCAGTCATCCTGCAGCAGTTGCTGGGCTTCCAGTGCCCATTGCACCGCGACACCGGATGCGAGCAGTTGGGCTTTCGCGCCGTCGCCCTCGGGCGCGGGGGAGTAGCGGTGGATGCCCCGCAGGATGCCCTCGACGTCGACGTCTTCGGGCTCCGCCGGCTGCACGTAGGGCTCGTTGTAAAGCGTGAGGTAGTAGTAGATCTCCTCCGGCTGCTCACCGAACATCCGCCGCAGCGCGTCCTTGACGATGTGGCCGAGTTCGAAGGCGAACGCTGCGTCGTAGGCGACCACCGCAGGGTTGGACGACGCCAGCAGCAACGAGTGGCCGTCTTCGTGCTGGAGCCCTTCGCCATTCAGGGTGGTCCGGCCGGCGGTGGCCCCCAAGACGAAGCCCCGGGTCATCTGGTCGGCGGCCGCCCAGAAGCTGTCGCCGGTGCGCTGGAAGCCGAACATCGAGTAGAAGATGTAGAGCGGGATCATGGGGACCCCGTGCGTGGCGTAGGACGTGCCGACGGCCGTCCAGGACGCGGTGGACCCAGCCTCGTTGATGCCCTCGTGCAGGATGACGCCCTTCTTGTCCTCCTTGTAGGACAGCACGAGCTCGCGGTCGACCGAGGTGTACTTCTGGCCGTGCGGCGAGTAGATCTTCGCGGTCGGGAACAGTGAGTCCATCCCGAACGTGCGGGCTTCGTCGGGGATGATCGGCACGAACCGCCAGCCGATCTCCTTGTCCTTCATCAGGTCCTTGAGCATCCGGACGAACGCCATCGTGGTTGCGACCTGCTGCTTGCCGGAGCCGCGCTTCATCGCGTCGTACACCGGGTCGCCCGGCAGCACCAGTGGCTCCGCCTTGACCCGCCGCTCCGGCAGATAGCCGCCGAGTGCCCGGCGGCGCTCATGCATGTAGGCGATCTCGTCGGAGTCCTTGCCCGGGTGGTAGTAGGGCGGGAGCGTCTCGTCCAGCGCCTCGTCCGGGATGGGAAGGAAGAGCCGGTCGCGGAAGCCGATCAGGTCTTCCTTCTTCAGCTTCTTCATCTGGTGGGTCGAGTTGCGGCCCTCGAAGTGCGAGCCCAACGTCCAGCCCTTGATGGTCTTCGCCAGGATCACCGTCGGCTGGCCGGCGTGCTTGGTGGCCGCTTCATATGCGGCGTACATCTTGCGGTAGTCGTGACCACCCCGGGAGAGGCCCCAGATCTCCTTGTCGGACAGGTGCTCGACCATCTTGCGGGTCCGCGGGTCGCGCCCGAAGAAGTGCTCGCGGACGTACGCGCCGTCCTCGGCCTTGTAGGTCTGGTAGTCGCCGTCAGGCGTGACGTTCATCAGGTTGACCAGCGCGCCGTCGGTGTCCTTGGCGAGCAGGTCGTCCCACTCGCGGCCCCAGATGACCTTGATGACGTTCCAGCCGGCGCCGCGGAAGAACGACTCCAGCTCCTGGATGATCTTGCCGTTGCCGCGGACCGGGCCGTCGAGTCGCTGCAGGTTGCAGTTGATGACGAAGGTGAGGTTGTCCAGCTCCTCGCGGGCGGCAATGCCGATCGCGCCCAGCGACTCGGGCTCGTCCATCTCGCCGTCGCCGAGGAAGGCCCAGACGCGCTGCTGGCTGGTGTCCTTGATGCCGCGGTTGTGGAGGTAGCGGTTGAACCGCGCCTGGTAGATGGCGTTCAGCGGCCCGAGGCCCATCGACACCGTGGGGAACTCCCAGAAGTCCGGCATCAGGCGCGGGTGCGGGTAGGACGGCAGCCCCCCGCCCGGGTGGGACAGCTCCTGGCGGAAGCCGTCGAGCTGGCTCTCGGACAGACGGCCTTCGAGGAACGCCCGTGCGTACATGCCGGGGGAGGCGTGGCCCTGGTAGAAGACCTGGTCGCCGCCGCCGGGGTGGTCCTTGCCGCGGAAGAAGTGGTTGAA
>JBDUAP010000287.1:0-3883 GCA_040004585.1 Sporichthyaceae bacterium | reverse complement strand
GCGTCCAGCGGCATCTGCTCGATGAACCGCAGCTGGTAACCGCGCTCCAGGCACCAGTGCAGCAATGGCACGGCCTCGTCGTCGTTGACACCGCGCATCAGCACCGTGTTGACCTTGACCGGGTCCAGCCCCGCAGCCGTCGCGCCTTCCAGCCCGGCGACCACGTCGGCGAACCGGTCGCGCCGGGTCAACTCGGCGAACCGCCCAGCGTCGAGGGTGTCCAACGACACGTTCACCCGGTCCAGCCCCGCGGCCCGCAGCGCACTCGCCGTTCGGGCCAGCCCGATGCCGTTGGTGGTGAGCGAAATCCGCGGGCGCGGCGTCAGCTCGGCCACCCGCCGCACGATGTCGACCAGGCCGCGACGGACCAACGGCTCGCCGCCGGTGAACCGCACCTCGGTGACGCCCTCCGCCACCGCCACCCCCACCAGTCGCACGACTTCGTCGTCGGTCAGTGCCTCCTCCGAAGGCAGCCACTCCAGGCCCTCGGGCGGCATGCAATAGGTGCATCGCAGGTTGCAGCGGTCGGTCAGCGAGACCCGAAGGTCGGTGGCCACGCGGCCGAAGGTGTCGAGCAGCACTCCCCCACACTACGGCGTCGCCCCAGGCGTCGGGTTACCGTCGATGGTGTGTACCGGTTCCTGCTGAGCCCCCGCTGGCTCCGCCTGATCGCGGCGGCGCTCGCCGTGGCCGCGGCCTGCGTAGCGCTCGGGTTCTGGCAGCTGGACCGCTTCGACCAGAAGCGTGCGCGCAGCGACCTGGTGCACGCGAACGTCGCCGCCGAACCGGTCGCACCCGACGCGCTGCTCACCGTCGGTCGGCCCCTGCCCCAGCAGCAGCAGTGGCGGCGGGTGCAAGCGCGCGGACGGTACGACGAGGCGCACCAGCTCTTGGTACGCAACCGACCTTTCGAGGGTGCCACCGGCTACTACGTGCTGACCCCGCTCGTTACGGACAGCGGTCCGGCGTTGCTGGTCAACCGTGGCTGGGTCCGGGCCGGCGCGACAGCGCGCACCCTCCCGCAGGTTCCGGCCGCGCCGACCGGACTGGTCACTGTGATCGCTCGCCTCCGCCAGAGCGAGCCGAGCGATCACAAGGCGGCCCCGCTCAGCGGGCAGGTCCGACGGATCGACGTCCCGGCGATCTCGACGACCACGCCGTACGACGTGTACGGCGGCTACGGCGAGCTGGTCAAGCAGCGGCCCGCCCCGGTCACCAGCCCGGCGGCCCTGCCCGAGCCCGATCCGGGACTCGGACCTCATCTCGCGTACGCGTTCCAATGGTGGGTCTTCGCCGTGATCGCCCTCGGAGGGGTCGTCGTGCTAGCCCGCCGGGAGGCGCGGGAGTCAGCCCCCCACCCGACCGTCGCGGTGCCCGCACCCGTGAGCGGGTAGGAAGGCCGGATGCACGCCCCCATCGAGGACTACGCGCTCATCAGCGACATGCAGACCGCTGGGCTGGTGCGCCGCAACGGCTCGATCGACTGGCTGTGCTTCCCGCGCTTCGACTCGGGTGCGTGCTTCGCAGCCCTGCTCGGGGACGAGAGCAACGGTCAGTGGCGCGTGTCCCCGGTCGATGCGCAGGACTGCACCCGACGTCGTTACGCCGAGGGGTCGCTCATCCTGGAATCGGAGTGGGACACCCCGACCGGCTCGGTCCGGGTCACCGACTTCATGCCTGAACGCGGCGAGGCGCCCGACGTGGTGCGCATCGTGGAAGGTCTCTCCGGTCCGGTGCAGATGCGCAGCGAGCTCCGGCTGCGGTTCGACTACGGCAGCATCGTCCCCTGGGTTCGCCACACGGAGGGACTGATCGCTGCGGTCGCCGGACCCGACTCGGCCTGGCTCGCCTCGACCGTGCGCCATCACGGGCGCGACTTCGCGTCGTACGCCGACTTCGTCGTCGAGCGTGGCGAGCAGGTCTCCTTCGTGCTCACCTGGCACCCCTCCTGGCTGGAGAAGCCCCGCCACGTCGATGCACTCGAGGCGCTGCGGGACGCGCAGGAGTTCTGGTCGGAGTGGTCGGGGCAGTGCACGTACGACGGTCCGTACCGGGAGGCGGTCCTGCGCTCACTGGTGACGCTGAAGGGGATGACCTACCAGCCCACCGGCGGGATCGTCGCCGCGGTCACCACGTCGCTGCCTGAGCACATCGGCGGGGTGCGCAACTGGGACTACCGCTTCTGCTGGTTGCGTGATGCCACGTTCACCCTGCAGGCGCTGGTCAAGACCGGTTACTCCGCGGAGGCCTGTGCGTGGCGGGAGTGGCTGCTTCGGGCGATCGCCGGTGACCCGGCCGACCTGCAGATCCTCTACGGCCTGGCCGGGGAGCGCCGAGCCCCCGAGGCAGAGCTCAGCTGGCTGTCGGGCTACGAGGGGTCTCGGCCGGTGCGGGTAGGGAACGCCGCGGTCGACCAGCTGCAGCTCGACGTCTACGGCGAGGTGATGGACACCCTGTGGCTGGCCCGCTCCTACGGGCTGGACCCCAACGAGGACGCCTGGCGGATCCAGAAGAAGCTCATGCACTGGCTGGAGTCGGGCTGGGAGCAGCCCGACGAGGGACTGTGGGAGATTCGCGGGCCGCGCCAGCACTTCACCCACTCCAACGTGCTGGCCTGGGTTGCAGCGGACCGGGCAGTGCGCAGCATCGAGGACTCGGGCCTGGACGGACCGGTCGACCGGTGGCGAGAGCTGCGGGCCACCATCCACCGCGACGTGTGCGAGAAGGGCTACGACGCGTCGCGTAACACGTTCACCCAGTCCTACGGCTCGTCGGGTCTGGATGCTGCGCTGCTGCTG
Organism: Sporichthyaceae bacterium; assembly: GCA_040004585.1. Lineage (GTDB taxonomy): Bacteria > Actinomycetota > Actinomycetes > JACCUZ01 > JACCUZ01 > JBDUAP01. Next base: position 1,085 of record JBDUAP010000287.1, on the reverse strand, counting down.
ATCCCGCAGCTCGGCTTCCTACCGCCGGACGACGAGCGAGTGCGCGGGACGTTGCGGGCTGTGCGGCAGGACCTCACCGTGGACGACACGTTCGTGCTGCGCTACCGCAACGGGGACGAGGGCGTGGACGGGTTGCCGGGCGACGAGGGTGCGTTCCTTGCGTGCAGCTTCTGGCTCGCGGACGCCTTGGTCCTCGACGGACAGGTCGATGCCGGCCGCGAGCTGTTCGAGCGGCTGCTCGGTCTACGCAACGACGTCGGGCTGCTCGCGGAGGAGTATGACCCGCGGATCGGTCGCCAGCTGGGCAACGTGCCGCAGGCCTACAGCCACCTCGCGCTGGTGAACACCGCACTTAACCTCGCGGCAGCATCGAAGACCGGGCGGGACGGGCCAGCCGAGGAACGCGCAGAACACGGCTCGGGGGTCCGTTGAACCGCCAATGCGTGATCGCGGCGGGGAAGGTCGGGGTTCAGGCCAGTGCCGGAAGAGCCATCGTCAGCGTTCCGGCATCGGCGTCCAGCTCGGCCTCGACGCCCAGCGGCACGGTCAGCTGCGGCACGCCATGGCCGAACGGCAGACCCGCGAGCAGTGGCACGCCGAGGGCCTCGAGTCGGGCGGACACCGTGTCAAGCGCGTCGTCGCCGCAGTCGACCCAGGTGCCGAGCACGATGCCCCGGACTCCGTCGAACCAGCCCGACCGGAGCAGCTGGGTGAGCAGGTTGTCCAGCCGGTACGCCGGTTCGCTGATGTCCTCGAGCACAGCAATGCCGCCTGCGGCAGGTCGCGACTCGGAGGTGCCGATCGTGCAGGCCAACAAGGCCAGCGTCCCACCGACCGTCACGCCAGTGGCCCGTCCGGCGACTACACACGCGGTGGCGTCACCGCTGAGAACCTGCACCTGCTCGGGCTCGAAGAGCGTCCGGCGCAGGTGGTCCAGCGAGGGCAGGTCGGGCGACTCGCCGCCGAACGGCAGGGCGGCGGGCATCGGCCCGAACAGCGACGACAGCCCGAGCCGGGTCGCGAGCGCCTCGTGCAGCGCCGTCGCGCCGCTGTAGCCGACGAACACCTTGGGCTCCGCACGGAGC
>JBDUAP010000032.1:0-13144 GCA_040004585.1 Sporichthyaceae bacterium | reverse complement strand
CGACGCTCGAACAGGGCAGCCCATGCCTTGGGCACGGCACGGTCCGGCGCCATGAACACCGGGTCGCGAAAGACCCGGGAACGCTGGAGTCCGGCTGCGACCTCCTCGGTCACGGTGAGGTAGACGTGGTTGAACACCGCCGCCCCGTCGCTGCCCGGCAACTCGTCATCGATTCGGCGCAGCCGAGAGATGACCGCTTCCACCGATGGGCCCGCGGTGCTCATATCCGCCTGCAGCGGCCCGGACTCACGCATTACGACCGATGGTCCGTGGCTTTCACCTTCGGCAACGTGACGCTGTCGGCATCCTCACCTTCGCCCGGCCGTCTCGACCCGTCTCCGTTGCCTGTCGAAGCCGCTTGCTTCGGCACCGCCGGGTCCAGCCGGTACGACGTCGCCGGCACGGTGACCAGCGAATCCCCGCCGCCACCCCCGACGGGAGGAGCTGACCCGTCCTTGGCGGGCAGCCCGTCTAGCAGCGTCTGCGCCTTGCGGTCCAGCGAGTAGGTGAATACCTGCTGCCCGTAACCCAGCACCAACGCGTAGGCGAGGATCTGCTGCTGCGAGTCCAGCGCCGACAGACCCGGCACGAAGTCCCCCTGGATGGCGACCAGTCCGAGGATCGCGGTGAAGGCGCCCAGCGGCACCTTCAGCAGCGACAGCGCTACCGGCACGTCGTACGGCGTGGACGTGCCGCGCAGGTTGCGGATCGACACCGCCGCCGCCAGCGCGCCACCGAGCAGGCCCAGCAACGCGACGACAACGATGTCGTTGCCGTGCGGCACTCCGAAGTTCGACCCGGTCGGGCAGTTCAACCTGCCGCTGCCGTCCGCCGCGAACCCGTCGGCGGGGAAGCACAACGGCATGAAGGACGGGTTTGTCCAGACCACGATGATGGTGACCGCCACCAGGACGGCGATGCACAGGGCCAGCAGCAGGATGATGTTGCGGAAGCTGCGCAGCCGCTCGTGCTGACGGTCCAGCGCGTCGTAGCTGTCCTCGATGGCCCGCCGGAGGAATGCGCGCTGGCGCGCGATGATGTCGCTGCTCATCCCGGCGTCGGCCATCCGCCGCCGCACGTCGTCGCGGTGCAGCGTCTGCTGCATCCGACCCAGCGCAGCCGGGATCTCAGCCGCGATCTCCGCATCATCGTAAACGTCGATCATCTGCGCCCGCGCCGCGTGCAGGTTCTGGTTCGCGGCGTCGACGAGTGCACCACTCCACCAGCGCGTCACGGGGCCCGGCGACGGGTCGATCCCGTACGCCGCCTCCTCTGCCCTGCGCAGCAACCGGCGTACGCCCTCGGCGGCGGCTTGCTGGTTCGGGCCCAGGCCCTGCGCGACCGCGACGTCCAGGCGGGTCTCCAGGACCTGCACCCCGACCGCGACGGTCGGCACCCTGACCCTCTTGTTCTTCTTCTCGGTCATCAGGTCTCCCTCGGTCAGGATCCGTAGGTCGTCAGCACCCGGCGCAGCCCGGTCCGGCCGAGCCGGGCGAGCGCACCGGCTCGGTCGAGTCCCCCGTGCGCTCCGACGGGCTCGGCTGAGGACAGCGCGCGGGCGGCGTCGAGTGGTCCGAGGCGCAAGGTGCCCTTCTCCCCCGTGCTCGCGCGGAACTCGACCGTTGTCGCATCGGCCCAGGCGTCCAGTCCCTCGTCGTCGGCCAGCTCGCGGACCGCCTCCACGTCGACCCACTGACCGGTGACGCGCACCCGGGCCCGGTAGACCATCGCGGACCCTTCCGCCTCGAGCCGTCCACCGGCCAGCGGCACCCGACCGCCCCAGGGCGCGTGGTCGACGTGGCCGACCACCCGGGCCGGCTCGGACGCCTGCTCGTCCAGCGGCAACTCTGCCGTCATCCGCAGCGTCAGGTCCTCGTCGCCGACCAATCCACGCAAGCGCTCGGACAGGCGTACGCCCACGGCCGGCTCGGTCATCGCGGTGCAGGTCGGGTCCTGCGGCACGCCGTCGGCACGCGGTTCGTCGAGGTACTCCCAAGCGTCGCGGTAGCCCATCGCCATCAGGGTGTCGGTGTTGATGCGCCCCGCGTACAGCTCGCTGTCCAGGGGCAACGGATGCTTCGGCCGTACGACGTGCAGCGTGAACGACCGACCCGCCGTCTTCGCGGCGTCCAACTCAGCGAACAGCGCGCCGTTGGCACTCATCTCGATCATGTGCACGTATTGCTCGAGCGGCCCTTCACCCCAATAGGGCGAGTTGCCGATGCACCACACCAGCCAGACCTCGTCGGCGCCGCGCCGGAGGGCCTCCGTGACGTTGGCGTCCTTGACCCAGACCGCGTCCGTCCATACGTGCTCGTCCCGGCGCAGCGGTGGCATCACCAAGGCAAGGGACATACCCGCTGCCAGCAGCTCGTCGTCGACCTCCGTGTGCGGCACAGCGACGCAGGTCTTCGTCACGAAGTCGACGACGTTGAACGTCCCCTCGACCGACGCGCTGCGAATCTTGGCAGCGTCGACGCCGAGGTGCGGGAAGACCTTGCGGATGACGCCGTCTGCGTCGCCGACACCGGGCAGGTTCCACGGCCCGCGCAGGTACTCGCGCAACGGCAACGGGGAACTGAAGTCCTGCACATCCAGGTCGGACCACCGGGCGGCCATCTCCGCGGGCTGCTGGCCGGACAGCAGCATCCCCGCCGTCAGGATGCCGCCGGACGTCCCGTCGATGTGCTGGAAGTCCAGACCGTGCTCGGTCAGAGCACGCACCACGCCGGTCTGCCAGGCGACGCGCATGCCCCCGCCGGCCAGGACCAGGGAGCGCCTCATGCCAACACCCGCTCGCGCCGAGCCAGCACGGGCCGCCGCAGCCGGTGCCAGAGGGCTGCAAGGAGCACCGCGGTGAGCAGGTCGAACAACGCGACGACCAGCGCGATCGAGCCGAAGAGGTCGCGCGACACCCCGACCGCCACGGCGATGAACGCGCCCAGCTTCTGCAGGGCACCCCAGAGGACGACGTACGACGGGGTGGGCTCGGTCAGCAGCGCCTGCAGCACGACGCCGCCGACGACCGCCATGAACATCCCGACGATCGCGAAGAAGTGCCGCGTCGTGGCAGTCGACTCCGCGCCGAGCAGGTCGAGGACGACACCCGGAGCCACCAGCTGGCCGAGGCCGGAGAGCACGGTCAGCGCGCTGATTGCCGCCACCACGCCGCGGAGCGGGTCGGCAATCACTCGCTGGATGGGGGTCATGCCAGGGCCTCCACCAGATCGCCCTTGGCCACGATGTACCAGACGATCGCGGGCCAGGTGATCGTCGAGGCGACGAAGCGGATGTTGTTCAGCTGCATCCAGCGGATCAGCAGCGGCGTCAGCCCGGCCGGGCCGTCGAACTCGCCACCGCGGATCTTCTTGTTGACCGGGATGATGATCTGCTGGCCCACGTAGGTGAGCACCACGATGCCGATCAGGCAGACCGCGGCCAGCCACACCAAGGGGTGCGACCAATCACCCCACTCGGCGACGACGAGGATGATGCCGGACAGGAACATCGGCGGCACGACGATGGTGAAGAACTTCGTCGCGAGAAGGGTCGGGACACCGAAGTGCTGCCCCACGTTCTCCGGCGTCAGCACCCGCCAGGTGGGATAGAGGAAGAACCGCAGCACCCACATCGTGCCCATGTACATGGTCGCGCCGAACAGGAAGTACAGGGCGTTGACGAGGAGCAGCCACTCCTTCACCGTGCTGATCCCACCCGGACCTTGGGCGCGTCGAGCCACTCCTCCGACCGGCCGAGGTTGACCACCGAGTCCAGACCCTCGCCGGTTTCCTGCTGGCCGTCGCCCGAGGTCATGAACCAGCACTCGAAGTGGTCGTCGAGGACACCCTTGGTCGAGGGCAAAAAGGCCGTGAAGACCGCTTCCTGCTCGATGCCGAGGTCGTGCAGCGGGGCGACCTGCGGGGCGTCGCCGAGGTAGAGCCGCGCCTTGGCCCGCTTGCTTAGCGCGACGTCTGCCGCGCCCTGGAAGTAGATGAACGACTTCATGACCATGCCGCGGAAGACGCAGTAGTTCGCGGCACCCACGTCGAGCGGCAACGCGGTCTCCGGCGGGCGGTCGATCTCGATCCGTGCCCCGAGCAGGCCGTCCACGTCGTACTGGCTGGACACCTCCGTCGGCGTGATCGTGAAGTCCAGGTTGGCCTGGTGCTTGGGCATCCCCCAGATGCCCTTGCCGCCCTTGACCGAGATCTCGCTGCTCACCGGCAGGTCGAGCACGAACTGGCCGGTGCCGTAGTGACCGCGGAGCAGGCCGGGCAGCAGTGGCGGCGCTGGCTTCGCCCCGAAGGTGCACGCGATCGCGAGGGAGTACTCGACGTAGCGGCCGATGTCGGTGATCTCGTAGTTCACGACGGTCACGACGAGCAGGCCGCGCCCGCCGGGGAGCCGGACGGGGTGCAGCTCGTCCCCGGGAAGTAACCGCGCTGCCGCGTCGCCGTCGACGGGGAAGGCGGCCATCAACGCGGGCGTCTGCTCGGAGTTGACCGGCAGCGTGAACGGGATGCCGTCGACCACGGCACGGCGACCGGCCAGGCGGCGCTGGCGCCGCGGCACGGCCGACGGTGCGAAGGACATCAGGCGGCGTACGACGGGCAGCATCGCGTTGACCGGGCTGGGGCTCATCGGGCCAGCTCCTCCAGGATGACGGGATAGGTGTCCGCCGCGGCGTTGCGGCCCAGGAACACGTCCAGGTGGCCGTAGCCGCTGAAACGGTGCAGGGCGTCGCGGCCGGCACGGTGGCTCGCGAAGAAGTCGAAGGAGCGCTGCTGGCTCGCCGGCAGGAAGCACTTGTTGTCCTCGCCCGCCAGGAAGACGAACCGCGCATCGGTCTGCGGAGCCTGCGCGACGTACGACGTGGGGAGCCCCTCGAGGTCCTGCATCGGTGTCAGGTGACCTGCCCGGATGCTCCGGTGCATCTGGGCGAAGAACGTGAAGGGCACCTCGGCGAACTCGCCGCGGATCCAGTCGTGGGTGGCCTCGTCGAGGTTGGCATGCGACCACAGCGCCGGCCACCCGGTGCCGTAGATGAAGCTGACCATCCGGCAGACGTTGTTGTGGCACTCGTGGTGAGTCGCCCGGACCATCAGCACCAGGGCGCGGGAGATCAGGCCCTCGGGCTTGTCGCCCCATGCCGGTGAGACGTGCGGCAGGACCTTGCCGACGATCGGCGAGACCCGCCCGATCTTGAACGTGGAGAAGCGGGGCACCACCGGATGCAGGGAGACCGCGTTGGTCACCACGGTGTCCACCTCGGGCAGCAGCCCCGCCATCGCGGACATCGTGAACGAGGTCGACCCCTGGCAGTGCACGACTGCCTTGAGCTTCTCCGCGCCGGTGGCGGCGAGCACATGGCGCACGGCTGCCGGGTGGTCGTAGGCCGCCGCCTCGTCGAGGGTCCAGGGCACCGGGTCGAGGTCGATGGAGGCACGCCAGTTCAGCAGCCACACGTCCCAGCCCTCGTCCAGCAGGGCGTCGACGAAGGTGCGCGGCAGCGGTGGCCGGAAGAGCTCGGCCCGCACACCGGCACCGTGGACGACGAGAACGGGGCCGCGGGTCGGGGCGTGCCTGCCCTGGACGTGCACGAGGGTGAGGGGCCGGCCGTCGAGCGCAGTGAGCGGCACGACCTCGGTTCGGTGATCGGCCCGGGTGGTGGGCCGGGATGGCGTCGTGACGGTCACACCGGCACCTCCCTCCGGATGGTGAGTGGCGGCTCCACGAGCCGGACCTGGATGGCCGACTTCGGCTCGAGCCACGGGTCGCCCTCGACGTCACTGCGCAGCACCTGCCACTGCCGGCACACCGTCGGGACCGCGAGCGGATGCACGACCAGGTTGCCGTCGGGTCGGATGTGCATCCGCAGGAACGACTTGTTGTCTTCGATCGACTGTGCACTGAACAGCTCATTGACATGGATGCCGAAGAGGCCCGCGAGATACAGGTAGGCGGCAAAAAGTTCGGTGGACACGGCGCCGCCGACCAGGCCGGAAAAGACGATGCGTGCCCAGAACGAGACCCAGTCCGGCGCGGAGTCGGGCAGCGGCAGCTGAGCGGCTATCCAGACGACCCCGATCGCCACGGCGACGTGGGCGAGCCCGTGCGCCGGGCCGCCGATCTTTCCGGTTGCGTGACCGCGGCGGTAGAAGAGCGTTGTTCCCCACACCAACAGCACGGTGGTGATGAGCAGGAGCGGCTGACGGAACGCTGACACTGCCGACCAGCTCGGCGTGAGCTGCTCCCAGGTCCGCGCCAGCGAGCCGCCAGCCCTCCCCGTCCGACGCATGCTCGCGACGAAGACGTAGCTCAGCAGCATCTGGGTTGCGATCATGAGCTGGACGAACCCGGGGTTGCGCCGGGGCAGCCGGTCGAACACGCGCACCGCCATCCGCTTCGAATCCTCGGGCTTCGGATATGCCGAGTGACGCTCGAACTTGGTCCCAGGCGTTGGGTCCACCTTGTCGGCGTGCAGCGACGCGGGCGGGAGCTCCAGCGGATCGTTGTCCATGTGTGTTGCCGACAGGTAGGCGCCGCCACCTCCGCACGTGATCAACGAGCGGTCACCGCCCACCTCCGTGTAGCGGGCGTAGTGGTGGGCGTCGCCGGCGAGCATCAGCCGCACCTGCTCCGACGGCTTGCCCAACACCACCTCGATGAAGTAGTCGAGCGTCGCGTAGGCCTCGGGGTGCTTGCCGCCGCCATCGACCCAGCTCGGCTTGGCCGTGCACAGGATGATCCCGTCGCCGTCTTTGATCTCTGCTGCGACCGCGCGGAAGTAGTCGATCTGGGGCTTGTCGATGTAGGTGTCGAACTGGATGTCGATGCCGAGCAGCCACCAGCGCTGCGGGAGCTTGACCGCGAAGTAGCTGCGACGCTGCTCGGTGCGCCACCCACCGACCCAGCCGCCCTGGCAGAAGAAGCGCATGAACGCGGTCAACCCGTCGTACCAGTCGTGGTTGCCGGGGACCGCGAACAGCGTGGGAGGCTCGTCGGCGTGCGGGAGTGCGGCGTTGTAGGGGCCCTTGGTCTTCTCCTCGTAGCTCTTGGTCGACGCCGTCGGGTAGACCTCGTCGCCCCCCATCACGAGCATCGATCCGCGGGGGGTCGGCACCGTCTCGGCAGAGTCCGTGCGCTCGACGTCGAGCTTGGTCTGGGCCAACAGGTAGGCGAGCGAGTAGGTCGCGTCGAAACCGTCGCCGATGTCGCTGACGTAGTCGAGCCACATCTCACCGGCGTCGGAGTGGTCGTGGAACGGCGGGGTCTGCGCGCTCGCCTGCACCTCGCGCTTGTCGGCGTAGGAGCCGAAAATTGATGAGAGCGCGACGAACTTCGAGGTCTGGAGCAGCATCCGCGGGTTGAACCAGCGGACCGCCGCGTGGCGGGGGAACGGCAGGTCGGCCAGGGTGCTCGGCCTCTTCTGGGGCCGGCTAGGCCCCCGGTCGGTGTCCGTCATCGCCTGCTCCCACTCAGCGCCGGCCCGTAGACCTCCCACAGCTGGCCCAGGAAGAGCCGGCCGAACTTCTCCATCGCGCGCGTCGGGTGCGGGCCGTCGGTGCGGAAGGTCGTGAGCTGCCGCATGAAGTCGGGCAGGTGGATGGTGATCACTCCGGCAGCAACAACTCGCCCCTCGTCTGCCGAGCCAGGCGGAACGTGCCCGGCATGCAGGCGGACGTACAGCGTGGACGTGTCCGGCCAGACGTCGATGCCGGGGTCGTCGTGCACGTCCTTGTGCCCGACCAGCGTGAGCGGGTTGCCGCCGGCGTCCTCGAAGTGCAGCCGGTAGAGCATCAACCGGCGCGACGCGTCGCCGTCCTTGGTGAACAGGTTGAACCAGGCGCGCTGCACGGGTCGCTGCCCACCGAGCAGGTCGCACTCGACGTAGCCGGCTGCCGTGCCGAGGTGCTCCGGGTCCACGACGAACCGGTCGACGTCCGGCGCGGTGATGGTGAGGTGGAACATCAGCCGCTGGTCCAGCTGGCGTCCGAGCTGCGCCCCATGCACCGGGTCATCGACGTCGAGCGCGACGAAGCCCTTCATCTCCTCGGTGAAGGACAGGTCAGTCGCATCCACCGGTCGACCCGGACCCTGGGAGGCACCCGGCTGCTCCGGCAGCGTGATCACGTCCGGCACGGTGCTCCTCACACGCGTCGCGGGTCTGGGGGTGGCTGGCATCCGGTCGCACGCCCGATCGGCGACGGCAGCGATTGTCAGCGACGGGTTCGCGCCCACCGGCCCCGGCATCATCGAACCGTCGAGGACGTACAGGCCGGGGAAGCCGAAGACCTGCCCGTCCGCGTCGCACACCCCTTCGGCGACATGGCGGCCCATCGGCACACCGCCGAGCGGGTGCACCGTCACCACCCGCCGGGTCCACCACAGGGGGTTGTCCTGGAACTTCGCCCCGAGGTCGTCGGAGATGGCGTGCATCGTTGCGCGCACCCTCGCGAAGTAGGCTTCCGAGCTGGACGTGGTCCAGTCCACCTCGAGGTGCCCCTTGCGAAGCTTCATCACCCCGTCGGGGATGTCGCGCCCCATCCCCAGCAGCGGCAGCGAGCCGTCGGACAGGTTCCCCGGGCCGATCAGGGCGCTGACGTCGGCCGAGATGCCGGTCTTCGGCGATCCCCCGAGGCGTCGGCGCAGCCGGCTCCTGGCGAACCTCGCCATCCGGCGCACCTGGCCCGGCAGCTGGGCGCTCTCCACCAGCCAGTCGGCGAAGACCGGGTATCCCGCGTCCTCGACGTAGAAGCCGCGCCCCTCGGACCCGTCCCCGTCCAGGGCGTCACCGACTCGGATGGCGCTCGTGATCACTGGTCCGCGACTGCCCTCGATGCGCCGATGGCCGCGTGGCGCAGCCGGGTCGGACGCGTCGATAAGGAAGGCGAGGAGGTCACCGTTGCCGCAGAACCGGGTGCCCAGCGTCCGGCTCAGCCCCGGGAAGGCCGCGCGGTTGCGCAGCAGCAGGTAACTGGAGCCGAATGTTCCGGCACCGAGCACCAACCGGTCGCAGGTGATGCGGTGCAACGGCTTGGCGCTCGTCTTCGTCTTGCGGCCCTCGTCGGCCGGGTCGTGCACGACGTACCGGACCTCGTATCCACCACCAGGCAACGGCGCGAGTCCGCGCACCTCGCAGCGCGTCCGCAGATCGGCGCCGGCATGCGCCGCGGCCGAGAGGTAAGTGTGGTCCAGCGTGTTCTTGGCGCCGTCGTTGCAGCCGATGTCGCACTCGCCGCAGAGCCGGCAGGTGCTGCGCGGCCGCCCGTGCAGGTTGCCGAAGGACGGGGTCGGGATCGGCGCACCGGGCATCGGCGCGTCCTGCGGTCCGCCGGCGAAGGTCACGGCGAGCGGTGGCAGCCCCCAGTTGAGCCCCAGCCGGGCCGCGCTGTCCCGCATCGCCACGGTCTTTGGCGTGTCCGGATACGGGTACGGCGTGGCCCCGAGCATCTGCTCGACGCGGTCGTAATGAGGGTCGAGGTCAGACCGAGTCAGCGGCCAGCTCTCGTAGCCGCCGCCAGGAACGGGTGACTCGTGCACGAACCACTTCTCGTCCTTGCGGAGCAGCACGTTCGCGTAGATGAGCGACCCGCCGCCGAGACCGCTGGACACCACGCCTTCCAGGCCGCGGAACGTCCAGACGTCGAACAGGCCCTGCAGGCCCTCGCTCGGGTCCCAGAGGTTGCGCCCCATCGCCGAGGGCGTCCGGGCGAAGCTGCCGGGCGGATAAGGCTTCCCGCGCTCGAGCAGGACGACCGAGCGGCCGGCCTCGGCCTCGCGGTACGCCGTGACGGAGCCCCCGAACCCGGAGCCCACCACCACGACGTCGGCATGTTCAGCGGTCGCTGTGCTTCCCGTGCTTGCCGTGCTCGACCCGCTCGCACGTCGGCGTCCCACCGCGCTGCCTCCCCTGGCCGCGTCTTCGCCAAGGCGCCCAGTGCCTTGCTGCCCGGGCCGATGAGACCCTTGCACGGGGTAGCCGTATCTGCACCCACAGTGCGCTCGATCACCGGATGTGACAAGAGCGTCACTAGATCTTTTCCAACTCCATACCGACGCGACTAGGGTCGGCTGCGGCTGCGCAGCAGATAACCAGCAGTCAACTAAGGACCTTTCTCCGCTAAACGCCCAAGGAAGGCGAAGCACCCGATGACGGACTTCACCCCGACTCGTGAGGACAAGTTCTCGTTCGGCCTGTGGACCGTGGGCTGGCAAGGAGTCGACGTCTTCGGCGGCGCCGTTCGTCCGCCGCTGCCGCCGGCCGAGGCGGTGCACCGGCTCAGCGAGCTCGGCGCCTACGGCATCACGTTCCACGACAACGATGTCTTCCCGTTCGGGAGCTCCGCCTCGGAGCGCGACGACCACCTCAAGGGATTCCGGGCCGCCCTGGACGAGACCGGGCTCATCGTCCCGATGGTCACCACCAACTTGTTCTCGCACCCCGTCTTCCGCGACGGCGGCTTCACCAACAACGACCGCGACGTTCGCCGCTTCGCGATCCGCAAGACCGCCGACAACATCGACCTCGCAGCCGAGCTCGGTGCCCGCACGTTCGTCGCCTGGGGTGGCCGCGAGGGCGCAGAGTCCGGCGCCGCCAAGGACATCCGGGCCGCACTCGACCGCTACCGCGAGGCATTCAACGTGCTCGGTCAGTACGTGCTCGACCGCGGTTACGACCTCCGCTTCGCGATCGAGCCCAAGCCCAACGAGCCACGCGGGGACATCCTGCTACCGACAGTGGGCCACGCGATCGCCTTCATCAACGAGCTCGACCACCCGGAGCTCGTCGGCGTCAACCCCGAGGTCGGCCACGAGGAGATGGCAAGCCTCAACTACGCGCACGGCATCGCCCAGGCACTCTGGCACGGAAAGCTGTTCCACATCGACCTCAACGGCCAGCACGGACCTCGCTACGACCAGGACCTGCGCTTCGGGGCCGGCAACGCCCGCGGTGCCTTCTGGACGGTGGACATCGTCGAGAACGGCGGCTACGACGGGCCCCGCCACTTCGACTACAAGCCCCCGCGCACCGAGGACATGGCCGGCGTCTGGGAGTCGGCGCGGGCGTGCATGCGCAACTACCTGATCCTGCGGGCCAAGTCGCGCGCCTTCCGGGCGGACCCCGACGTCCAGCAGGCAATGCACGACGCCCGACTCGACCAGCTCGCGCAGCCCACCCTCGGCGCCGGGGACGACATCGCGACGTTGCGGGCCGAGACGTTCGACCCCGAGGAGGCGGCCCAGCGCGGCATGGGTTTCGAGCGCCTCGACCAGCTCGCCCTCGAGCACCTGTATGGCGTTCGAGGCTGACGGTGCCGCTCGTCGCTGGGGTCGACTCCTCGACCCAGGCCTGCAAGGTCGTCGTCCGCGACGCCGACACCGGTGAACTGGTGCGCGAAGGCCGTGCCGCGCACCCCGGCGGCACAGAGGTCGATCCCGAAGCGTGGTGGACGGCACTGCAGCACGCGGTCGAGGAGTCGGGTGGCCTCCAGGACGTGACCGCGTTGTCGGTCGCGGCTCAGCAGCACGGCATGGTCTGCCTCAACGACGACGGCCACGTCGTGCGACCCGCCCTGTTGTGGAACGACACGCGCTCGGCCAACGCGGCGGCCGACCTGGTTGCCGAGCTCGGTGGCGGGCAGGCCTGGGCGGACGCGGTCGGATCGGTGCCCGTCGCCTCGTTCACGATCACCAAGCTCCGCTGGCTCGCCGAGCACGAACCGGAATCGGCCGAACGAACCGCAGCCGTATGCCTTCCGCACGACTGGCTGACCTGGCGACTGGCCGGCTCGTCGGACCTGGACTCCTTGCGGACCGACCGTGGCGACGCGAGTGGAACCGGCTACTGGTCCCCGGACAGTGGGGACTACCGACGCGATCTGCTCAAGCTTGCCTTCGGCCGGGACGCCGTCCTGCCACGCGTCCTTGGCCCGACCGACAGAGCTGGTGTGCGGGCCGGTGGCGAGACCCTTCTCGGGCCGGGAACCGGCGACAACGCCGGTGCCGCGCTGGGTCTCGGCGCGGGCCCGGGCGACGTGGTGGTCTCGATCGGTACGTCGGGTGTGGCCGCCGCCGTCGCGGAAAGCGGCACCACCGACGGCTCGGGCATCGTTGCCGGCTTCGCTGATGCGACCGGCCATTTCCTGCCGCTGGTCTGCACGCTGAACGCGGCCCGGGTGCTCGATGCCGCGGCTCGGTTGCTGGGCGTCGACCACGACGAGCTGTCCCGGCTCGCCCTCGCGGCGCCGGCTGGTGCGGGCGGCCTCGTTCTCGTCCCCTACCTCGAAGGTGAGCGGACACCGGACCGGCCCACGGCGACCGGATCGGTGCACGGCCTGACCTTGGACACCGCGCGTCCGGAATACATAGCGCGGGCTGCCGTCGAAGGACTGCTGTGCGGCCTCGCCGACGGGTTGGACGCGCTGCAGGCGCAGGGTGCACGGGTACGGCGGGTGCTGCTCGTGGGCGGTGGTGCGCAGTCGGAGGCGGTCCGGGCGATCGCTCCGGCCGTGTTCGCGCGGCCGGTCTCGGTGCCTCCCCCCGGGGAGTACGTCGCTGACGGTGCAGCGCGTCAGGCGGCATGGGCGCTGGCCGGCGACGGCGAACCGCCTGCCTGGGCGTTCGCCCAGTCGCGCACCTACGAGTCGGAGCCGTCTCCCGACGTACGGACGCGTTATGCCGAAGCCCGCGAGCACGTCCTGGACCGGGCTCAAAGCTTGACCTAAGCCAGCTGGCTCTAGCGGCTGGTGAGCTCGGCTTCGACCAGCTCGGCGATCTGCGCAGTATTCAGGGCGGCGCCCTTGCGTAGGTTGTCGCCGCACAGGAACAGCTCCAACCCACGCGGGTCGTCCAACGATCGCCGGACCCGACCGACCCAGGTCGGGTCGGTGCCCACCGCGTCGGCGGGCGTCGGGAACTCGCCGTTGGCCGGGTCGTCACAGAGCACCACCCCAGCCGCCGCTCGCAGGATCTCCTGCGCGCGGATCTGGTCGACCTCCCGCTCGAAGACCGCGTGCACCGCGAGGGAGTGCGTTGTCACCACCGGGACGCGCACGCAGGTGACCGCCACGCGCAGTTCGGGTAGGCCGAGGATCTTGCGCGACTCGGCGCGCACCTTCATCTCCTCCGAGGACCATCCGTC
>JBDUAP010000286.1:0-3915 GCA_040004585.1 Sporichthyaceae bacterium | reverse complement strand
TACATCGCTCCGAAGCCGACCTGACGGGACGTCGGCTCACCGATCTCGACGTACGCGAGCTTGTCCGATGGCACGACCACCCGGCGTCCGCTGTGGTCGGTGAGCGAGAAGATGCGGCTCTCGCCCGTCAACGCTGCGGAGACCGCCTTGGTGATCTCCTCGGCTGACTCCGTGCTCTCCAGGACAAGCTCCCGCGCGGCGTGCTGGACGCCGATCTTCACATCCACTCGGAACCTCCGTGGCGGCACCCGCGCGGCGATCGCGCGGTTCGGCCGGGTCTGCTCAGGCTAGTCGAGCGGGCAAGCCAGCGGCTTCAGTGCGGCTCGCCGGTCCGCGGGAACGCACCGATGCCGCGCCAGGACAGGCTGGCCAGCAGGCGCGCGGCGGCGTCTCTGGGGATGGAGCCCTCGGTGGCGAGCCAGTAGCGCGCGGCGACCTGGGCCATGCCGGTCAGCCCCACCGCGAGGAGCATGGCCTCCTCGGGCGGCATGCCCGCGTCCTCACGGATCACGGCGCTGATGGCGTCGGCGCATTGCGCCGTCACGCCCTCGACCCGGTCGCGAACCTCCACCTGGTTGGTGAGGTCTGACTCGAACACGAGCCGGAACGCGCCGCCGTCCTCGTCGACGAACCTGAAGTAGGCGGCGATCGTCGCCGCAACTCGCTGCTTGTTGTCGGTCGTGGAGGCGAGCGCATCGCGGACTGCAGCGACCATCGCGTCGGCGTGCTCGTCGAGCAGGGCGAGGTAGAGCTCGAGCTTGCTCGGGAAGTGCTGGTAGAGCACCGGCTTGCTCACCCCGGCACGTTCGGCGATGTCGTCCATCGCCGCCGCGTGGTAGCCCTGGGCGACGAAGATCTCCAGTGCCGCACCCAGCAACTGGCGGCGGCGGGCCGACCGCGGCAGCCGAGTGCTGCG
The DNA here is from genome assembly GCA_040004585.1 of Sporichthyaceae bacterium. GTDB lineage: Bacteria > Actinomycetota > Actinomycetes > JACCUZ01 > JACCUZ01 > JBDUAP01. The sequence goes on along the minus strand of JBDUAP010000286.1, from coordinate 2,999 downwards.
GGTACGCGCTTCCGGGGGGGCCGGCACAGCAGCTCCTCGCGGTGAGGCGACGACGGACAGGGTGATCCTACGGGCCGTACGGCGAGTGTCGGACCCGGAAAGGCGCCAGGTCGGGCAATAACGTGCGGCTTTGGCGGACCCGCTGCCTCCGACGCTGCGCACGGTGTGGGAGGACAACTCCGTACGACGTGCTCGCAACGCCCGCCGGGCCGGGCTGATCGTGCTGGGGCTGTTCGTGCTGACGGGCCTGACCGGCTTCCTGGGCATCCGCACGGCCTCGGACACCGGCGAGGCCGAGGGCTACCGGATGACGGTCACCCACGCTCAGGTCACTAGGGCGGGCATAGCCGTGCCGTTCCACGTCAGGGTCACGCATGCCGGCGGGTTCGACGGCCCTCTCACGCTGGCTATCAGCGAGGGACTGCTGGAACGGTTCGACTTCCAGAACTTCTACCCGAACCCCTCTGCCGAGACGGGGACGGCCGACTACGTGTACTACGAATTCGACCCGCCGCCGGGTGACGTGTTCGAGCTCAACCTCGACGCCCGGACGTCGCCGGACCAGAACGGCTCGACGACCGTCTACCGCACGGCACTCGTGATCAACGACCAGCCGGTTACCGACGTCTGGTTCCGGTTGTGGGTGGTGCCCTGATGGAGCTCGTGATCAGGGCAGCGGTGATGTTCGCCTTCCTGTGGCTGATAACGCGAGCGGTCGGCAAGCGCGAACTAGGCCAGCTTTCCGCCTTCGAGCTGGTCCTGCTCGTCACGATGGGCGACCTCGTGCAGCAGGGAGTCACGCAGGAGGACTACTCGGTGTCCGGCGCGGTTCTGACTGTCGGCACGTTCGCCCTGCTGTCGGTCGCCCTTTCCTACATCACGTGGCGGTTCCCCCGGTCCCGACCTGTCCTGGAGGGACAACCGGTCGTCCTGGTGCGGTCGGGGAGACGCAGGACAAGGCCCTCGAGTTCGAACGCCTCCCGTTGGACGACCTCATGGAGGCCGCCCGCAAGGACGGCTTCCGCGACCTCGCCGAGGTCGATCTTGCCGTGCTCGAGACCGACGGCAGCATCTCGTTCTTCCGTCGCTCCGCCTGAGCGGCCGCGGCGCGATCTTCGGGTGTCGTGCCCGGGAGGGCCGCTGATCCTGGGAGACTGGCCCCGTGACCGTCAGCGACCACCGCGACCTCGTGACCGCCCTGCTGGGGGTTGACGGGGTCGCCGAGGCTGCGGTCGAGCGCGGCGGCGACGATGACCTCGGCTCGCTTCGACTCCTGCTGCAGCCGGGCGCGGACGAGGTCGCGGTTGCTGGTGCGGTCAACGACTTGTTGCGGGCCCGGTTCGGGCTCGCAGTGGATACCGACCGAGTGCGCGTTCTGGAAGAACCTGCCCAGAACTCTCATCCAACGCAGCGCAGCGATCCCTCTCCCGCACCGGACGAGCCGGCCGCTCCGTCGGACGAGGCGGCTCCTCCGTTGGGTGGGGCAGCTGTCACATCGAGTGGGAGAGCTCTCACGTCGGACGCGGCAGCTTTCTCGGCGCCACCGCTGACAGCCGTCCGCACGCCCCCGTTGCCGCAGGTGCACCTGGCCCGGCCGGGGCGGTTGACGATTCGGCGAATCCAGATGCTGACCGCGGGGTTGGGCGTGAACGCGACCGTGCAGCTCGGCCTGGACGGCGCCGAATTCGAGGGCACCGCCGAGGGTGCGGCGACCGTGACAAGCGTGCACCGTTCGGTCGCCATCGCGACGCCGCGTGCCGTGGAGTTGGTGGTCGACGGGCGGGCGCGCTTCGAGGTGGAGCACCTGGAGGTAGCGATCTCGGGGCTCGACCGCACCGCCTTGGTGGTCATCACCATGCTCACCGGCCGCGCGACCGAGCGACTCTCCGGTGCCTCCGTCGTCCGGGAGGACATCCGGCAGGCAGTGGTCCGCGCGGTGCTGGCCGCGGTGAACCGAAGACTCGAGCCGATGCTGGACGACAAGTGACCCGCGACGTCATCCCGGTGTGGCCGGGGCAGCAGGTGAGAGCCGGTGACACATCGGTGCACGTACGCCGGGTGCCGGCCGGTCAGGTCGGGCGCGAGCCCGCAGTCATGGTGCACGGGCTCGGCGGGTCGGCCACCGACTGGACCGACATGATGAACCTGCTGCGTGATCGGCTGGATGCGATAGCCCCAGATCTGCCGGGCTTCGGCTGGTCACCGCCACCGCCCGACGCAAACTACAGCCCGGAGGCGCACGCACGCACGGTCGCAGAACTGATCGATAGGACGGTCGGCGAACCGGTGCACCTGATGGGCAACTCGCTCGGTGGCGCGGTTGCCACCCTGGTTGCTGCCCGGCGGCCCGAGCTGGTGCGCACGCTGACCTTGGTGTCGCCGGCGTTGCCGGTCTATCTGCCGCGAGCGACCAACGTGCACCTCCCCGCACTCGCGTTTCCGTTTGTCGGTCAGCGACTGGCACGGCGCATCGGTCGCTTCCCTGTCGAGGCCCGGGTGCGCGCGACGCTGGCCCTCTGCTTCGCCGACCCGACCCGGGTGCCGCCACAGCGTTTCGAGGAAGCGGTAGCGGAAGCGTCGCGCCGCGGCAGACTGGAGTACGAGTCGGAGGCGATGCTCGCGACTCTGCGTGCACTGATCGCGGCCTACCTGCGCCGAGGGCCGAGCACGCTGTGGAACGCCGCCGCACGGGTGCAGGCACCAACGCTCCTCGTCTATGGCTTGCGGGACAAGCTCGTCGACCCGAAGACGTCGGCGCGGGCCGCGCGTACGTTCCCCCGGTCGCAGTTGCTCGTGCTGCCGGGCAGCGGGCACGTGGCGCAGATGGAGCACCCCGAGGTCGTGGCGACGGCGGTGCGCAAGTTCATCGACCGGGTGGGCAGCCGCGACATCGACCTGCGTCCCGTGAGTGAGCAGCAGATAACTCGATGACTGGCCCACGTGTTCACTGGTCGGCGCGTCGCCAGGGTGGTTTGAGGGTGTAGGTCTTGCGCAGCGGG
>JBDUAP010000285.1:0-3921 GCA_040004585.1 Sporichthyaceae bacterium | reverse complement strand
TGAGCAGCACTCCCTCATTGCCAAGAGCGTAGCCGCGACCGATTTCGGCGGTCACCCCGGCGGATTACCAGGCCGATTGCAGCAACCGACCCAATGTCGGCGACGATGGCGGCATGCCTGGTGACAAGCCGCGTGTGCGGGCGACCGCCGGCGACATGGTGCGCTCGCTCATCCTGGTGCTCGTTGTGGTCGCGGTGATCCTGCTGCTCAACGCTCGCGACGAGCGCGCCACCGTCGTTCGCAACCTGGACTTTGCCGGGTCGCTGACCCAAGCACGGCAGGCCGCGTCGTACGACGTGCTCGGCCCGGTGGGGCTGGGCCAGCAGTGGCGGGCCACCAGCGTCCGGTTGCCGCGCGAGGGCGGCGGGCTGACCTGGCACATCGGCTTCGTGACGCCGCGCGGTGACTACGCGGGGCTGGAGCAGAGCGACGGACCGCCGCCGGGTGAGTTCGTCGGCCGCTTCGCGAAGGGCAGCCGCGCGACGGGCGACGTGCGCATCGCCGGGCGCACCTGGCAGCAGCGGGAGGGAGGCAAGCCGGAGCCACGGGCCCTGGTGTTGGAAGGCAAGGAGTCCACTGTTGTGGTGGCGGGCAGCGCGCGGTGGTCCGAGCTGGAGGCGCTGGCCGGCTCGCTCGCGGGCGGCTAAGCCGAAGTGTCAGGTCGGGGACTGGTCGGCTCGGTCGGTCTGTTCGGTGGTCAACGCCTGGTCGAGGCGAGCCCGTGCGCCGTCGAGCCACTCCTGGCAGATCGTCGCGAGTGCCTCGCCGCGCTCCCACAGCGCGAGCGACTCCTCCAGGGTGCTGCCGCCGGTCTCGAGCCGGCGGACCACGTCAACGAGCTCCTCGCGGGCGGCCTCGTAGCTCGGGCGCTCCTCTGCCATGCCGGTCAGCGTAGAGGGCCGCGCCGTCGACTCAACGCACCGTCGCGTCCAGCTCGCCCTCGGCCAGCCGCAGCCGTAGCGAGTCGCCGGTCGCCACGTCGGCAGGTCGGCGCACGACGGCACCGTCGGCGCGCTGCACCACGGCGTACCCGCGGTCCAGCGTCGCGGCGGGGGACAGCGAGGCGACGCGGGCGCGGGTGTGCGCCAGGTTGTCGGCCCCGCGGTCCAACGCCGCCCGCAGCGTGCGACGCGCACGGTCACGCAGCTGTGCGACGTCGTCGCGGCGGCCGTCGAGCATCACCTGGGGGTCGGCGAGCACCGGGCGGGTGCGCAAGTTGGTCAGTGCCGCGAGCTCCCGGGCCAGGAAGCTCTCCACGGCGTCGCGTCCTCGCGACCGAAGCTGCTGGACCCGTGCCGTCTCCTCGCCGACGTCGGGCACGACCCGCTTGGCCGCGTCCGTCGGGGTTGAGGCGCGCACATCGGCAACGAGGTCGAGCAAAGGCGTGTCGGTCTCATGTCCGATCGCGCTGACCACCGGTGTGCGGCAGCCGGCGACTGCGCGCACCATCGCCTCGTTACTGAACGGCAGGAGGTCTTCGAGCGAGCCTCCACCGCGGGTCACGACGATGACGTCGACCTCGGGGTCGGCATCGAGCCGGACGAGCGCAGCGGTCACCTCGCTGACTGCCTGTGGGCCCTGCACAGTGACCTCCTCGATGCGGAATTGCACGGCTGGCCAGCGACGCCGTGCGTTCTCGACGACGTCCTTCTCCGCGGCGGACGCCCGCCCGCAGACGACTCCGACGACGCTGGGCAAGAATGGCAGCGGCCGCTTGCGCTCGGCGGCGAACAGACCCTCGGCGGTCAGCACCCGCTTGAGGTGCTCCAGTCGCGCGAGCAGCTCACCGATGCCGACCGGGCGGATCTCGTCGGCGTACAGCGACAACGTCCCGCGGGCGGGGAAGAAGCTCGGCTTCGCGTGCACGACGACGTGGGCGCCGTCGGTGAGCCCGTCCGGCAGTGCGTCGATCAGCCCCACCGAACAGGTCAAGGGGAGCGACATGTCGACGCTGGGGTCGCGCAGGGTAAGGAAGACGGTGCGCTGGCCCGGGCGGCGGGTGACCTGCGTCACCTGGCCCTCCACCCAGATCGCGCCCAACTTGTTGATCCAGCCCGCCATCAGCTGGGACACGCGCCGGACCGGGACCGGTTCCTCCGCGGAGGTGACGAGGGACACGTCCGGCAGCGTAGGTGCTGCCGAGCTCGACCTACCATGGAGACATGACCCCGACGACCGGACGTGTCCTGCTCGCCGCGCCCCGCGGCTACTGCGCGGGCGTGGACCGGGCCGTCATCGCGGTCGAGAAGGCGCTGGAGACATACGGCGCCCCGGTCTACGTGCGCAAGCAGATCGTGCACAACAAGCACGTCGTCGAGACGCTGCAGGACCGCGGCGCCATCTTCGTCGAGGAGACCGACGAGGTGCCCGAGGGGGCGACGGTGGTGTTCTCCGCCCACGGTGTCGCGCCTGTCGTACACGAGCAGGCGGCCGCCCGGCAGCTCAAGACGATCGACGCGACCTGCCCTTTGGTCACCAAGGTGCACCACGAGGCACGCCGGTTCGCGAGCGACGACTTCGACATCCTGCTGATCGGCCACGAGGGCCACGAGGAGGTCGTCGGCACGAGCGGTGAGGCGCCCGACCATGTGCACCTCGTCGACGGCCCGGACGACGTGGCGAACGTCGTGGTCCGTGACCCCGCCAAGGTCGCGTGGCTGTCGCAGACGACGCTGTCTGTTGACGAGACGTTGGAGACGGTGCGTCGGCTGCGCGAACGGTTCCCCGCATTGCTCGACCCGCCGAGTGACGACATTTGCTATGCGACGCAGAATCGCCAGGTCGCGGTGAAGGAGATCGCGGCCGAGGCCGACCTGATGATCGTGGTGGGCTCGACGAACTCATCGAACTCGGTGCGACTCGTCGAGGTCGCGATTGAGTTCGGAGCCAAGGCCGGCTATCTCGTGGACAAGGCGGCCGAACTGGACGAGGCGTGGCTCGAGGGCGTGCACACCGTGGGGCTGACAAGCGGCGCGTCGGTGCCGGAGATCCTTGTCCGCGGCGTGCTCGACTGGCTCGCCGAGCGCGGCTACACCGACGTGCAGGAGGTCGTGTCCGCGGAGGAGAGCCTGCTCTTCGCACTGCCGCCCGAGCTGCGCCGCGACATGAAGGCCGCCGGCGTCAGCGCCTGACGCCTCTTTGTCTCCGGGCGATGGCGACACCGAGGCGTACGACGGCGATCGCCGCCGCCAGCGCAGTTCCGCCGAACAGCACCGGAGCCGACAGCGCCATTGACGTAGCGGTGTCGAGCACGAGTGCCCGGGAACCGTGGACCTCGCCCGAGAGCTTTCCGACCACCATGGTCGTCGCCGCAAAGAGCAGCGGTGGCGCGATGACCGCAGAAGTGATGGATCGGACCCGGAGGGTCAGCGCCATCGCGGCCGACGCGATGACGAACATCGTCGCGAAAGCGAAACCCAACGCGGCGCCGAACGCGAGGTCGGCCATTGCTCCGGCCGCGACCAGCAGGCCTCCGACGAGCACGGCCCCCGGCGTTGTCAGGCCTGACCCAGCCTTGACGCGGCGATTGACGTCGGCGCCGGCCACGATTACCGGAGGATTGCTCGTCAGCGTCACGGGCCCAACGGTAGGGCGCCCTGCGCGCAGAACGGCCCGGACACGCCCGGCTCGCGAGGCTTACGCGGGGGTGCATAGCGCCCCGTCTGCCGGACCCGGCTGTGGATCCGGTCACGAATGGAGAAGCGTCAGGGTGTGGTCGGGCCTAGCCTTCGACAGAAGGTCGGCCTGGCGCCGAGCCCCGGACCGTCGAGAAGGGAAGCCCGACAATGCCCGCGAAGAAGAAGGCCACGACCAAGCCCGACGGGTTCAGCGCTGCGGAACGTGCTGCGATGAAGGAGCGCGCCGCGGAGCTGCGCGCCGAGGGCAAGAAGGGCGCCAAGAAGGCCGACGGCATGCAGGCGG
>JBDUAP010000031.1:0-13333 GCA_040004585.1 Sporichthyaceae bacterium | reverse complement strand
ACGGGCAGCCGCGGCGCACTCTTCGACACCCCGATCATCAACCAGCCGCAGGTCGCCATCCTCGGCACCGGTGCCGTCGTGAAGCGCCCGGTCGTCGTCGACGATCCTGACCTCGGCGAGACGATCGCGGTGCGGTCAATGTGTTACCTCGCGCTGTCCTACGACCACCGCATGGTCGACGGTGCCGACGCAGCTCGCTTCCTGACGACGGTCAAGCAGCGACTCGAAGAGGGCGCGTTCGACGCAGACCTCGCCCTGTGACGCACCGGCGCGCGAGGTGAAGGTTGCCCTCACCGGAGCCTCGGGTCTGCTCGGTCCGCATCTCATCCGGTCGCTGCGCGACGATGGGCACGAGGTGCTTCGGCTGGTACGACGGGTGCCGACAGCGGCCGACGAAGTGCAGTGGGACCCGGACACGGGTGAGGTTGACCTCGCGGCATTGACCGGTGTCGACGCCGTTATCCACCTGGCCGGGGCAAATATCGGCGGCCGACCTTGGACGCCGGCCTACCGTCATACCGTCCTGGACAGCCGCGTGTCGGGGACACGGACGATCGCATCGGCATTGGCCCGTCTGGATCCCCGTCCGCGCGTCCTGTTGTCGGCGTCTGGAGTCGGCTACTACGGCGGCCACGGCGACGAGATCCTGGACGAGACGTCACCCACCGGTGACGGCTACATCGCGCACGTCGCGGCGCGATGGGAGGCCGAGACGGCCACCGCCGCGGCCGCGGGGGTGCGGGTGGTGACAATGCGCACGGGTGTGGTCGTGTCCGGACGCGGCGGCGCTCTCGGCCGGCTGATACCCCTGTTCCGGCTCGGGCTCGGCGGCCGGCTGGGCTCCGGGCGCCAGTGGTGGAGCTGGATCGGCCTGCACGACTACGTGCGAGCGGTGCGCTTCTTGCTGGACCGCGATGACATCTCCGGACCGGTGAACGTGTGCGCCCCCGAACCAGTCACGAACTCCGAGTTCACCAAGACACTCGCCCGGGCGGTGCACCGGCCCGCTTTCCTCGCTGTGCCCGGCGTGCTCCTGCAGCTCCCGTTGCGCGATTTCGCCAAAGACCTGCTCGCGGGTCAGCGGGTCGTCCCTGCTCGGCTACTCGAAGCCGGGTTCCGCTTCGACCATCCCGACCTCGCATCAGCGCTGCACGCCGAGTTCGCCAGCCGCTAGGCGCGTCCCTCAATCCACAGTTTCCGCTTCGGTCTATCCACAGCCTCCGGACGAAAGTCTTTATCCACAAAGGATTGCGAGCCATCCGTTCCTGTCCGCGTTGTCGGTGGTGGCCCGTAGGTTCGGTGGCATGTCCAGCACCGATGACAGAGGCTCCGGTGACGATGCCGGCGCGCCCGCAGGCACCCGAGCTGGTGTGGCGCTGCGCCGGGATCGGCTGCGGGCGACGGTGGGTCGGATCGCGGCGGTGCAAGCGGAGCAGCTGCGGCTGGTTGCCGGGCTGGTGCAGGAGTGCGCGGCGGCGGCCCGCCGTGAGTTGGCCGGGGTGCCGCCGGGGTGGGGCGTGGCTTCGGTGGAGGAGCTGACCCACTCCGCGGTGATCCACGAGGTGATGGTGATCCTCGCGATCGCCAAGTGGGAGGCGGAGAAGCTGGTGGAGCGGGCGACCCGGCTGGTTCAGGTGTTGCCGGACACCCTGGCCGCTGTGGAGGCGGGCCGGATCGACCTCAAGCGGGCCGAGGTGCTCGCCGAGGAGACCGCGGTCCTCGACGACGGGCTGGCTCGGCAGGTCGAGGCCCTCGTTCTCCACCAGATCGCCGACAACGACGGCCCGTGGCAGGGCCTGTCCCCGCGCAGATGGCGCTCCCAGATCCAGCGTGCCGTCGTTGAAGCCGACATCGACGCGGCACGGCGTCGCCGGGAGGCGGTGATCCTGCTGCGGGCGGTGCGCGCCTGGGCGCAGGCCGACGGCAGCGGCGTGTTGCAGGTCATCGGGCAGGACGCGGACATCGCGGTCATCGACGCGGTGATCACCGACCTCGCCCTGGCGTGGCCCGCCGTCGACGCGGACGGCAACCCGCTGAGCATGGACCAGCGCCGCTTCGACGCGCTGATGGACCTGTTCCGCCGGGTCGCCGAGGGCGCCGATCTGCCGTGGGTGCGGGTCCGCCGCGACCGCGAGATCGGCCTGGTGATGCACGCCGACGCGTTCTTCGGCGACGGGCCCGGCAAGGACGCCCCCGGCGAGCTGCGCGGCCTCGGCCAACCCGCCCCCGTCGACCCCGTCTCCGCGGCGGAGATGGCCCGGGCCCAGATCGAGGCCGGCGCCCCGACCCGGGTGCTGCTCGTGGACGGCGATGGCGTCGTGCAGCGCACCATCCGCCTCCCGGAGGCACCACCGGGTGGCTGGACCCGCGACCTGCTCGTGGGGTCGGTGCGCAAGGCACTGCCGGACCTGCCGTCGCTGCTGACCGAGTCCTACCAGCCGACGGTGGCGATCACCGAGCATGTCCGCGCCGTCCACCCCCGGTGCACCTCCTATGACTGCGCCCGCCTCGCGAGCCGTTGCGACCTCGACCACGACCAGGCCTACCCGCGCGGCCCGACCTGCGTCACGAACCTGTGTCCACGCTGCCGGCGCCACCACGAGCTCAAGACCCGAGGACTGGTCCACACACGCCTGCACCCCGACGGGTCGGTCACCACCACCACCCTGCTCGGCACCACCCTCACCACCCGGCCCGAGCGGCAACCCGGCCACGGGTTGGGCGAGGCCTACGCAGCGGTGACTCCACAGGCAGCGGTGAACGGTCGGGCGACAGACAGCGGTGAACGGTGGGACGACCGAAAGCGGTGACCCTGGGTGGACGTCAGTCGCGGCCGACGTCGTAGACCTGCCACGCCGGCCCTTCGCGCATCAGGGTGACCGTCCACCGCGCGGCCGCTCGACCCGGTCGCGAGGACACCCCACCCTTCGCGGCGACGAGCTCGTAGGGCGGCATCACGTCGACGACTCGCAGCACGACCCGGTGATCGGTGCTCTCGACCACATGGATCGAGGTGGGCAGGAGCCGCACCCCGCGGGCCGTGTGGCCGCTGGCCCGCAGCTGGTCAAGCAGCTGTTTGTCCCGCACGAGCGCCGGCGAACCAGCGGCGTAGACACCGGCCAGACCGTCGGCGTCGGCGGCGGCAAAAGCCGCTGACCGGGTCTGGTCGAGACCCGCCAGCACTGCCGACCAGTCGACCCGCGTCGCCCTCTCACGTGCCGGTCCGACCGCTGCCGCGCTCCCCCGCCCGTCGCTGCCGGCCCACACACCCCGGCCAGCACGGCCATCGAGACGCCGCAGACGACGAGCAGCATTCCGACAGCGGGCCGCAACGGCAGCGCCCGCAGGGTTTGCAAGGGTCGCATGGGTCGCAGGGCTGGCAGGACTCGATGCACCGGTGCACGTTCGCGGCCGTGTCGGCGCCGACGGGGACGTGCGACCGCCGCGGGCTCGGACGACCGCACCGGGCGGACCCGGACCTCGTGCGTGAGCGCCGGTGCAGATGAGTTGTCAGCGCTGGGGCGCCTTCCGGTGCGGAGGTGCACCGGCTGGGCCGGGCAGGACTCGAACACGGCGACAGCCAACTCGTCTGCCGACGGGCGTCGGTGCGGGTCAGGATCGAGCGCCGCCTCGATGACGGCGACCAGGGCGGGCGGCATCGCCAGCCCGGCATCGGTCAGCAGCGGAAGCCGGGCGCCGACCTCGTCGTACGGGGGGCGACCGGTCAACGCCGCGAAACACACGGCTGCTAGACCGTGCACATCGGCGGCGGGTCCAGGCGGCTCGCCAACGAGCACGGCCGGGTCGAGGAAGCCGGGTGTGCCGGCGACGACCTCGGGCGAGCCTTGTCGTTCGCCCACCAGTTGGCACACCCCGAGGTCGCTCAGCAGCGGTCGGCCGTCGGAGGTGAACAGGACATTGGCGGGAGTCACATCGCCGTGCACCAGACCGCGCGCGTGCACGGCCGCCAGCGCACCCGCCAGCGGCACCGCCACCGTGACGATCTCGCCCGCCGTCAGCCGGCGAGCAGCAAGCAAGCCGGCAAGGCTGCCTCCGCCGGCGTGGTCGAGCACCAGCACCAGGTCGTCACCGGCGCCTAGCACCGCGCGCAGCCGCACGACGTGCGGGTGATCGACGCAGGACAACACGGCCGCCTCGCGGCGCAACCGGTCACGTGCGGCCAGGTCTCGAGGCGTGCGCAGCCGCTTGAGCGCGACCGACTCGCCGCTCGCGGTCTCGCGGGCCAGCCAGACCTCACCGGTGGCCCCGAAACCCAGCAGCTCGACCACGTCGTACCCGGTCACCGCAAAGCCTGGCGGGCTCGGTCCGATTGCTCGTTCGGTCACCGAACCAGCGTGCTCCAGGCCGCGCACCCGGCGGCCCGAGTTATCCACAGCCACCGGATAGCGTCAGCCGGCATGAAGATCCTCGCGACGTCGGGCGGGTTCCTGCCCGACGACACCGGTCCCTTCCACTGGCGCCGTGGCCCACTCATCGAGCACGCCATCGAGCTCGCCGGGGGCCCGGAGCGGCCTCGGTTCTGCCACCTCGGCACGGCCCAGGGCGACGCCATCGCCGGGATCGCGGGTTTCTACCGGGCGTTCGCGGGTTCCGACGTTCGGGCGACCCACCTCGAGCTGTTCCCCATGACCAACGTCCCCGACATCAGGAAGCACCTGCTGGCCCAGGACGTGATCTGGGTCGGCGGCGGGTCTGTCGCCAACCTGCTTGCGGTGTGGCGGGTGCACGGAGTGGACGACGTGATGCGGGAGTGCTGGGAGTCCGGCGTCGTGCTCGCCGGTGTCTCTGCCGGCTCGATCTGCTGGCACGTGGGCGGCACGACCGACTCGTTCGGCCGCAAGCTAAGCGCAGTCACCGACGGGTTGGCGCTGCTCCCCTACGGCAACGGCGTGCACTACAACTCCGAGGAGCAGCGCCGCCCGCTCCTGCACCAACTGGTCGCCGACGGCACGTTGCCCACGTCGTACGCGACCGACGACGGTGTCGGCCTGTCCTACAACGGGACCGAGCTCGTCGAGGCCGTCGCGGACCAGCCGGGGGTCGCGGCGTACAAGGTCGAACGTGGCGCGGACGGGCAGGCGGTGGAGACCCGCATCGAGCCCCGGCTGCTGGTCACACCGTGATGGCGACCTTGCCGCGCACGTTGCCGGCAACGAGGTGGCGGATGGCGTCGGGCACGTCGTCGAGCGGGTACGACGAGTCAATGCTCGGAATCACCGAGCCGGCGTCGATGAACCCGGACAGGACGTCGAGGTCGCGGTGGTTCTCCTTGGGAATCTGCATCGTCAGCCGCTGACGCACGAAGAGCGACAGGACCAGCGCCCGCAGCTGACGGCCCATCCCCGTCAGATTTCCGCCGTCCTCGCCGCCGACGATGACCAGAGTGCCGCGGGTGGTGAGTGCGCGCCGGAGTCGTGCCAGCGAGGAGTTGCCACCGATGTCGAGGATCAGGTCGTAGCGGGTGGCGCCGTCGGCGAAGTCCTGGGAGGAGTAGTCGATGACGTGGTCGGCTCCCAGGGAGCGAACGAAGCCCGCCTTCTGCGTGCTGCTCACACCCGTGACCTCGGTGCCGAAGGCCTTGGCCAGCTGAACCGCGTAACTCCCAACCCCGCCGGACGCGCCGACGACCAGCACCCGCTGCCCCGCCTCGACGCGGCCTGCGTCGCGCAATGCCTGCAGCGCCGTGAGACCCGACACCGGGACGACCGCTGCCTGCACGTACGTGAGGCTCGCCGGCTTGACCGCGAGCTTGTCCTCGAGGGCGACGGCGTACTCGGCGAACGAGCCACGGCTGATGCCGAACACCTCATCACCGACTCCCAACCTGGTCACCGCAGGGCCGACCGCCACGACGGTGCCCGCGACATCGAACCCGGGCACGCGGTTCTTCGGCTTGCGGAGCCCGAATCCCATGATCCGCATCGCGTAAGGCTTGCCGGTCAGCAGATGCTCCGTGCCCCGGTCGAGACCAGCCGCCTGGACCCGCACGAGAACCTCGTTCGCGGCGATCTCGGGCCGCTCTATCTGGGCCATCTGCAGCACGTCGGCGGAGCCGTAGGTGTCCTGCACGACGGCCCGCATGGTGTCCACCTGCGTGATTGTCCTCATGACCGTTCCTCTCGACCGGCGAGGCGCTCCCGCCGTACTTAGTACGAGGACTGTATAGTACTAAGTACGAAAGAGCAACAGGTGGGGAGAATGATGACCCAGCAGATGACGGCGAAGCAGCGGGAACGTGCACCGCTGAGCCGGGATCGGGTGCTGCATGGCGCGATGGTCGTGGCGGATGCGGGCGGGCTCGAAGGGCTGACGATCCGCTCCCTCGCCTCCGAGCTCGGCGTCAAGCCCATGTCGCTCTACCACTACGTCTCGAACAAGGACGAGATCCTCGACGGCATCGTCGATCTCGTCTTCAGCGAGATCGACCTGCCCTCGGCCGGCGGCGACTGGCGCGCAGAGATGCGCCGGCGCGCGGTGTCCGCCCGGGCGGTGTTGCGGCGCCACCCCTGGGCGATCCCGCTGATGCAGTCGCGGACCAACCCAGGCGCCGCGACGCTGACACACCACGACGCGGTCATCGGCGCGTTGCGCGCCGCCGGCTTCTCGTTGGAGATGACGGCGCACGCCTACGCCCTGATGGACAGCTACGTGTTCGGGTTCGCCCTCTCGGAGGCTGCACTTCCCATCAGCGGGCCGGAGACCGTCACCGAGGTTGCCGAAGGGATGATGCACCTGTTCGACCCGGCGACGTACCCGCACCTTGTCGAGTTCTCGGTCGAACACATCCTCAAGCCCGGCTACGACTTCGGCGCCGAGTTCGCGTTCGGCCTGGACCTGGTCCTCGACGGCCTCATGACCTCGCTGCCCGGCGCCGAATGACCCGTACCGGCTGGACTTAGGTCCCTGGCCCGCCGGGATCCCGGCTGCGAGCCTGCGTTGAGGACATGCGCACCGCAATCAGACGAGAAGGCTGGCCGTGACAAACCTGGCGACCGATCCCGCCCTAGCAGCCACGACCACAACGCGACCGCTGCCGCTGGTGATCCAAGGCGGGATGGGCGTCGCGGTGTCGTCGTGGCGGCTCGCCTCCGCGGTGGCACGGGCCGGCCAGCTGGGTGTGGTCTCGGGCGTCGCGCTCGACGCTGTGCTCGCGCGGCGCCTCCAGGACGGCGACCCCGACGGCGAGGTACGACGTGCGCTGGCGGCGTTCCCTGTTCCTGAGGTCGCCGAGCGGACCCTCGAGACGTACTTCCGTCGAGGTGGGCGGCCCCCGGGGACGTCGTACCGGCCGGTGCCCCGCCTTTCCCTGCGGCAGCACCACGGCGCGCAGGAGCTTGCGATCCTCGGCAACTTCGTCGAGGTGTGGCTGGCCAAGGACGGTCACCACGGAACGGTCGGGGTGAACTACCTCGAGAAGGTGCAGATGGCCACGCCGGCGGCGGCGTACGGCGCGATGCTGGCCGGCGTCGACTTCGTGCTGATGGGCGCTGGCATCCCCCGCGACATCCCGGACCTGCTCAACCGGCTGGCCACCCACGACGCCGTGCGATTGCCCGTCGACGTCGCAGGCAGCGACGCAGAGCATGTTGTCGAGCTGGACCCGCGCGACCTGCTCGGCGCGGACCTGCCGCCCCTGGTGCGCCCGACGTTCCTGGCGATCGTGTCGGCGCACGTCCTCGCCGCCTACCTGGCGCGCGACGAGCACATCCGCCCGGACGGCTTCGTGATCGAGGGACCACGCGCCGGAGGCCACAACGCGCCACCACGCGGACGTCTCACGCTCGACGACCTGGGTCAGCCCGTCTTCGGGCCTCGCGACGACGCCGACCTCGACAAGGTCGCGGCGCTGGGTCTGCCCTTCTGGCTGGCCGGGTCCTACGGCACCCCGGAGGGGCTGTCCGCCGCGCTCGCGGCAGGGGCAACCGGTGTGCAGGTCGGCACGTTGTTCGCGATGAGCGAGGAGTCCGGGCTGGCGCCCGACCTGCGCGCGCAGCTGGTATCCCGCTTGGTGGAGGGCACGCTGGAGGTGCACACCGACCCCGTCGCCTCCCCCACCGGGTTCCCGTTCAAGGTCGTGCAGCTGCCGGGCACACTGTCCGACGCCGGGGAGCGGGCCGCGCGGCCGCGTTTGTGCGACCTCGGGTATCTGCGCACGCCGTACCTGCGTGCGGGCGGCGAGATCGGCTATCGCTGCCCTGCCGAGCCCGTCCATACCTTCGTGCGCAAGGGCGGCACCGTCGAGGACACCGTCGGTCGGGCGTGCCTGTGCAACAGCCTCACCGCGAACGTCGAGCTGGGCCAGACCCGGTCCGACGGCTACGTCGAGAAGCCCATGGTCACCCTCGGAGCTGACGTCGACGGTGCCCGCCGGCTGGCCGAGCTGCACCCCGGCGGTTGGTCGGCCCGGGACGCTCTGGATTGGCTGACAAGAGATCACCAGAGGCTCCCGATCGGGAAGTGATCGGCGGTCCCGGTGGTTGGCACCGGGTATGACGGTCGCCGACACGCCCTCTGGCGTCGGCCTGCGCTCGGAGCGCGGGCCAGTGCTGATCGGGCTGATGCTCTCCACCGCCCTGATCGCGTTGGACGCGACGATCATCGCTACTGCTGTGCCGTCGATCGTGCGCGACCTCGGTGGCTTCACGCAATTCCCGTGGCTGTTCTCCATCTACCTGCTCACGCAGGCCGTGACGGTCCCGCTCTACGGCAAGCTCGCCGACGTCATCGGCCGTCGTCCGGTCCTGTTCTTCGGCATCGCAGTCTTCCTCGTGGGCTCGGTGCTGTGCGGGGTCGCCTGGTCGATGCCGACCCTGATCGTGGCCCGCGCCGTGCAGGGCATCGGTGCCGGCGCGGTGCTGCCGATGAGCATCACCGTCGTCGGCGACCTGTACTCCGTCGAGGAGCGGGCCCGGGTGCAGGGCTACATCGCGAGCGTCTGGGGCGCCGCGTCGGTGATCGGGCCAACGCTGGGCGGGGTCTTCTCCGACTACCTGAGCTGGCGGTGGATCTTCTTCATCAACATCCCGATCGGGGGCATCGCCGCCTGGATGCTCTGGCGCACGTTCCACGAGAACGTGGCGCGCCGCCGGCACGACCTCGACATCGCCGGCGCCGCGCTGCTGACCGCCGGGTTCTCGCTGCTCATCCTCGGGCTGCTCGAGGGGGGCGTCGCCTGGGACTGGAGCTCGCCGGTCAGTTTCGGGATCTTCACCGCCGCTCTGGTGGCGCTGGCGGCGTTCGTGCTGGTCGAGCGGCGGGCGGCCGAGCCGGTGCTGCCGCTGTGGGTGTTTAGCCGCCGGGTGCTTGTCGGCGGCAACCTGGCCGCAGTCGCCATCGGGGTGGCACTGATCGGGCTGGTGTCCTACGTGCCGACGTACGTCCAGGGGGTGCTGGGCACCGGAGCGCTTGTCGCGGGCTTCGCCCTGGCGGCCATGACGGTCGGCTGGCCGATCGCAGCAGCGCTCTCCGGCCGGCTCTACCTGCGAATCGGGTTCCGGGACACCGCGCTGATCGGCGCCGCGATCGTGGTCGTCGGCGCCGGCCTGGTGGCCCTGCTGGCGCCGAGCTCGTCGGTGCTGGCGGTTGCCGGCGCCACGTTCGTGATCGGGCTGGGCTTCGGGCTGTGCTCGGCGCCGACCATCGTCGCCGTGCAGTCGGTCGTCGACTGGCAGCGCCGCGGGGTCGTCACCGCGACGAACTTGTTCTGCCGCAACCTCGGCAGCGCCGTGGGGGTGGCTGTGTTCGGAGCGATCGCCAACCACATTCTCGCCGACCGGCTTGCGCACCCGCCGGGTGAGGTCGCCGGGCAGCTCCCGGCTAGAGCCGACGCCGAGAGGCTGGTGCTGGACGGACATTCGCTTTCCGGTCCGGTCGCCGCCTTCGTCCGGTCGGCCCTGTTCGACGGGTCGCACGCGGTGTTCATCGGTGTCGTTGTCTCGGCCGTCGCCCTGGTCGGTGTGCTGTGGCTGATGCCGCGCCGGACGGAGCCGCTCGACATCGGCTGACCGCTCAGCCGGATTGACCGACTCCGCCGAGGCGGACGACTGAGCGTTCTCGGGCGGAGCGCCGGGCCGCGTCGAGCACCTCGAGCACCACGACCGCGTCACGCGGGTCGACCGGCGGCGGCGCGCCGTCCCGCACCATGGCGACCACGGCGGGGTAGAAGGCCGACCAGCCGCCCGGCTCCCGCGCGACCGGCTCGCGCTCGCCCCCGCGCAACAACCAGCCACGCTGGTCGGCTCCGAGATCGAGCCAGTCCTGGTACGCCGTGGACTCACCGTCGACGGCCGCCACCACGTAGGCCGCCTCGCGCCCGAGCAGCCGAAGGCGCGGGCCGGGCGCACCCGCGAGAGCAGTTGCTCCGAGATGACTTCGCGCACCGGAGCGGTGCTCCAGCGCGAGGAAGGTCACGTCGTCTCCGACGGTGCTGAGCGCGGCCAGCTCGGCGTACACAGTGGCGACCGGGCCGAGCAGGTTTATGGAAGCGTCGACGAGGTGCGACTGCAGGTCGAGCAGCAGCCCACCACCCTCGTCCGTGGAGAGCTGCTCGCGCCACCGCTGCTTCGGCACCGGCCGCCAGCGCTCGTATCGGGCCTCCAGTCTGATGACATCCCCGACCACGCCCTCGGCGAGCACGCGCCGGGCGGTGAGGTGGTCAGAGTCCCACCTCCGGTTCTGGAAGACGGTGAGCGGCACGGCCCGCTCCGCCGCGAGGTCGACCACCTGACGCGCCTGGTCGGCGTCGGTCGCGAGTGGCTTGTCGACGACGACCGCCGTACCGCTCTCGATCGCGGCGACCGCCTGCTCGTAGTGCACCGCGTTAGGCGAGGCAAGCACGGCGAGGTCGATCTGGTCGGCGACGGCCCACACGTCGTCGGCAGACGACAGCACGGTCACGCCGGGCAGGTCGGCGCGCGCCGCCTCGGCGCGTTCGGCGTTGCCCGTCACCACGTGAGTGACCCGCAGGCCTGCGGTGCCCCGCAGCAGCGGCGCGTGGATCTCCCGGCCGGCCATGCCGTAGCCGACCAGGGCAACGCGCATCTCCTCGACCGTCATCTGCGCAAGCGTAGGCTGGCGACGTGTCCGAGCTGGTCCAGGTCCACGCCGGCCTAGTCCCGTACGACGTGGCCTGGGCCGAGCAGCGCCGCGTGCACGCAGCCCGGGTGGCCGGCGAGCTGCCCGACACGGTTCTGCTGCTCGAGCACCCACCCGTCTACACCGCCGGTAAGCGCACCTCCCCGGATGAACGGCCGACCGATGGGACCCCCGTCATCGACGTGGACCGCGGCGGCAAGATCACCTGGCATGGTCCGGGCCAGCTGGTCGGCTACCCGATCGTGGCGCTGCCCGACCCGGTTGACGTCGTGGCTCACGTCCGCCGGGTCGAGGAGGCGCTGATCCTCGCCTGCGCCGACCTCGGCGTCGAGGCGACCCGCGTGGAAGGGCGCTCAGGCGTCTGGGTGCTGGCCACCGACGGCGGGCAGGACCGCAAGATCGCCGCAATCGGTATCCGGGTTTCGGCCGGGGTCACCATGCACGGGTTCGCGCTGAACTGCGACTGCGACCTGGCCTGGTTCGACCGCATCGTCCCGTGCGGCCTCACCGACGCCACCGTCACCTCGCTGCGCCAGGAGACCGGTCGTGACGTCACGGTCGCCGAGGCCACAACGTACGTCGAGAAACGCCTGGCCGAGGTGCTGCGCGCGGACTGAACCTCGACAGTTGCCGGCAAGTTGTCGGCGCAGTGTTAGCGATCGGTGCGTTGGGGCAGGTGGCACATCCCCCGCTCCACTACTCGTTTCCCAGGAGGAACATCGATGGCTCGCAACACTGTTTCCCGAACGCTGCACGACGTGGGGCTCGCTGCGTGGTTCGGCGGGTCGCTGATGGGCGCAGTGGGGCTCAACGCCGCCGCCGGCGCCGTCGACGACCCGGCCCAGCGTGGCCGCGTCGTGAACGAGGGCTGGGACCGCTGGACGCCGCTGAACGCCGGCGCGATCGGTGCCCATCTGCTCGGCGGCACCGCGATCCTGGTGGCCAACCGCAAGCGGGTCGCCGGCCAGCAAGGAGTGGCCGGGATGACCGCGCTCAAGACCGTGCTGACCGGCGCCGCGCTGGGTGTTACCGCCTACAGCCGGATCCTCGGCCGCAAGGTCGGGTCGCGGAAGGACATGCCGGTCGCGGCGGGAACTGCGCCCATGGCGCAGACACCGGACGACGTCGCGAAGGCGCAGCAGCAGCTCAAGGCCCTCCAGTGGGCGGTCCCCGCGACCACCGCGGCGATCCTGGCCGTGAACGCCTACGCCGGCGAGCAGCAACGGCCCTCCGAGGTCAGCAAGGGCATGAAGGGTCGCGCCCGCCAGCTCGCGCACATGAGCTGACTGGCAGAGGCTGACGCTCCTGCTCACGGCCCTCGGGCGGTCGTCACCGGGCCGACGTACGCTGGTCCGGTGACGATCGCTCCGGAGGGCCGCAAACTTCTGCGCCTCGAGGTCCGCAACAGCGAGACGCCGATCGAGAAGAAGCCGGAGTGGATCAAAACCCGCGCGAAGATGGGCCCGGAATACACCGAGCTGAAGAGCCTGGTGAAGCGCGAGGGCCTGCACACGGTCTGCGAGGCCGCCGGCTGCCCCAACATCTTCGAGTGCTGGGAGGACCGCGAGGCGACCTTCCTCATTGGCGGCGACCAGTGCACGCGCAGGTGCGATTTCTGCCAGATCGACACGGGGAAGCCCGCCGCGCTCGATCGTGACGAGCCGCGCCGGGTGGCCGAGTCGGTGCAGGCCATGGGCCTGCGCTACGCCACCATCACCGGCGTCGCCCGCGACGACCTGCCCGACGGCGGTGCATGGCTGTACGCCGAGACCGTGAAGCAGATCCACGTGCTGAACCCGGGCACCGGGGTCGAGAACCTGATCCCCGACTTCAACGGCAAGCCCGACCTCCTCGCCGAGGTGTTCGACTCGCATCCCGAGGTGCTTGCGCACAACGTCGAGACGGTTCCGCGCATCTTCAAGCGGATCCGGCCGGCCTTCACCTACGAGCGCTCGCTCGACGTCATCACGCAGGCCCGCGACTTCGGCCTGGTGACCAAGTCCAACCTGATCCTCGGGATGGGTGAGGAGCGGGCCGAGGTCAGCCAGGCGTTGCGAGACCTGCACGCCGCGGGCTGCGAGCTGATCACCATCACCCAGTACCTCCGGCCCTCCAAGCGCCACCATCCGGTCAGCCGCTGGGTCCGGCCGGAGGAGTTCGTCGAGCTGCAGGCCGAGGCCGAGGAGATCGGGTTCGCCGGGGTGATGTCGGGGCCGCT
>JBDUAP010000284.1:0-3947 GCA_040004585.1 Sporichthyaceae bacterium | reverse complement strand
CCCTGATCCGCTATGACCCGATGGCGCGCGAGGCCGGCGGCAACCCGTTCCTGCTCGACTCGCCGCGGCCCCGGATCGCACTGGCCGACTACACCAACCGCGAGCTCCGCTACCGCACGCTCACCAACACCGACCCGGCCGAGGCGGAGCGCCTGCACGGCTTGGCCGAGGAGGCCGTCGCCCAGCGCTGGGAGGTCTACGAGGATATGGCGACCCGTGGCGCGCACCGGTTCCCGCCCGACGCTCGCAAGGACCGCTGATGGAGCTCTTCACCGACTACATGGGCATGGCCCTTCGCAACCCACTTGTCGCGTCGTCGTCCCCTCTGTCGACGACTGTGGACGGTGTACGTCGTCTCGCCGATTCCGGGATTGGCGCCGTAGTTCTCTACTCGCTGTTCGAGGAGCAACTGCTCAAGGAGGCGGCACAGAACAATCGGCTGGTCGACGCAGGCGCAGAGAGCTTCGGCGAGGCGCTGTCGTATTTCCCAGCGGCGGCCGAAGAGGAGCCCGGCCCGCGCCGCTACCTGAGCTTGCTCGAGCGCGCCGTCGCTGCCGTCGACGTACCTGTGATCGCCAGCCTCAACGGCGTCACGCCTGGCTCCTGGGCCAACTACGCACAGCAGATGCAAGCTTCCGGCGCTGCCGCGATCGAGCTCAACATCTACTACCTTCCCGGCGACCCGTACATCTCCGGCCGCGATGTCGAGCAGCGGTACGTAGACGTTCTGATGATGGTCAGGGACGCGGTGACCATCCCAATAGCGGTCAAGCTGAGCGCACACTTCAGCTCGACCGGGGAGATGGCCCTGCGGCTCGACGAGGCCGGTGCCGACGGACTGGTGCTCTTCAACCGGTTCCTGCAGCCCGACATCGACCCTGAAACCCTCCAACTTGTGCCCGCCGTTGGTCTGTCCAACCCGGCGGAGGCCCGCCTGCCACGCACCTGGATCGCGCTTCTGCGCGGACGCGTTCAGGCCGCACTCGCGGCGACCACCGGCGTCGAGGAGCCGAGTGACGTCGCGAAATACCTGCTGGCCGGCGCGGACGTCGTAATGACGGCATCGGCCCTGTTGCGGCACGGCCCCGGGCATGCCACCGTCCTGCTCGACGGTCTGTCCGATTGGATGGCGCGCAAGGGGTTCGCCGCAGTCGACCAGTTCCGCGGCCTCCTGTCAGTGCCGCCAGGTAGCGATCAGGTGGCGCACGGGCGCGTGGGCTATGTCAGTGCGATGCGGGAAGCAAACAGCAGCGTTTACGGATAGGGCTGACCAGGTGCGCGCGGAAGCACAACCACTACTGCTCTGTGCCGCGAGCAGCGTGTAGCGCCGAACTGCAACGTCCGCTGCGGGAGACTCACCGCGTCCGCGATGTCGGAACGAGCATCAGCATCCATGACGATTTCCGGGCGCGTCACCCGTTGTGTCCGATTGGGGGATTGTGTGCAATTCATGCCGATAAGGCTTCGGCTAACCCTTGGCCCGCCTCACTGCGGCCGCTTCGCTGCTGCGACGAAACCAGGCGAACTCTGCTGGGGCCCGTGGTTCCCTCGTCAACCGGCGTGCCGTCCTCGCGTTCAGGCCGTCGATCGTGGCCGTATAGGTCGCCATACCGGGGCAGGATGAGTCACGTCCATGCACCGAGCCGGCCAGTCACGGGGTCATCCGGCTGGCTCACGACGGGTGTCGGCACTTGCCCCGCTGTCGGTATTGTTGGCTAACCCGCCACATCCCCGTTGGCCGAGGTGCCCGCCCTACCCGCAGCCTCGGAAGGACTGGTGAGGATGTCGGCGTTTCAAGGTGCGATCTTCGACGTGGACGGCGTCCTGGTGGACTCGCCGCACGAGATGGCCTGGCGCGAAGCGTTCCGGGCGCTGATGGAGGGCGAGTGGCGCGATGTCCGCGACCAGACGCGCTGGACACCCGAGCGCTTCACGCATGCGGTTTACCAGCGCCTCGTCGCCGGCATGCCGCGGCTGGCTGGTGCGCGCGCGGCCATGGAGCACTTCGGCGTACCCGACATCGACGCCCGGATCGAGCAGTACGCCGTCGACAAGCAGGCGCTCGTGGTCAAGCTCATCGAGGAAGGCCGGTTCGTGGCCTTCCCCGATGCGCTCCGGCTCATCCTGGTCGTCAAGGACATGGGCATCCGAGTCGCGGCGGCCTCCTCGTCCAGAAACGCCAAGCTCCTCCTGGATCGGATCCGGCTGGACACCTTCGCCGCCGATCAGCGGCTGGAGTACGACTTCATCCGTCCCGGGATGACGCTGCAGGGCTTGTTCGACGCCGACATCTCCGGACGCGACTTCCCGAGCGGCAAGCCTGACCCGACGATCTTCCTGACCGCGGCCGAGGAGCTCGGCGTCCCCCCGAGCAGGTGCCTCGTCGTCGAGGATGCCTCCAGCGGGATCCAGGCGGCTAAGGCAGCCGGGATGGCGGCTCTCGGGGTGGCCCGCCTGGGCGACCGGGACTTGCTTGTCGACGCGGGCGCCGACCTGGTCGTGACGACGCTCGACGACGTGTCCTTGCCTGCCCTAGCCGAGGGCGGCCTGGAGAATGAGCGGGCGGCGGCTGAGTTCCCGCGACGCCAGGACCAGCCGAGCGCGTGGTTCCTGGTCTACGAAGGCATCGACGCCGAGCGTCGGGGGCTGCGCGAGGCGCTCTGCGCGTTGGGCAACGGGTATCTCGTGACCCGCGGCGCCTTGCCCGAGGCCCGGGCCGACGGGGTGAACTACCCGGGCACGTACGTGGCCGGGCTGTACAACCGCGCCGACACCGAGATCGCCGGCCGCACGGTCGGGAACGAGGACCTCGTCAATGTCCCCAACTGGCTGCCGCTGGAGTTCCGGGTCGCTGACGGCGAGTGGTTCGACGTCGAGCAGGCAGAGGTCCTCGATCATCGCCTGGCGCTAGACATGCGCTCGGGGACCCTCGCGCGGCACCTGGAGTGGCGAGAGCCGGATGGCCGGCGCACGAGCGTTGTGCAGCGCCGCTTCGTGAGCATGAAGGACGAGCATCTCGCGGGTCTGCTGACGACGTTCACGGCCGAGAACTGGACCGGTCGGCTGGAGGTCCGGTCCGGGATCGACGGCCGAGTCGTGAACGTCGGGGTGAAGCGCTACCGCGACCTGAACTCCCGTCACCTGGATCTGCTAGGCGCGGCTGAGGTGGACAAGGAGACGGTGGACCTTCAGGTCGAGACTACCCAATCGCATGTGCGGATCGCGCTGGCCGCCCGCACCCGGCTCCTGCGCGAGGGGGAGATCGCCCCCGTCGACCGACGGTTGTTCCACGAGCCCGGGTTCATCGGGCACGACCTCACGCTGGGGCTGGAGGAGGGGCGCCCGGCAACCGTCGAAAAGATCGTCGCCCTTTACACCTCCCGTGATCGGGCGGTCTCCGAGAGCCGCGCCGAGGCGCGGCTGACGGTGATCGGTGCCGAGGGGTACGAGGAGCTGCTGGCTCGACACGTGGGTGCGTGGCACAGCCTCTGGAATCGGTTCGACATCGAGCTGGACACCGCCAACGCCAGGACGGAGATGGTCCTGCACCTACACATCTTCCACCTGCTGCAGACCGTGTCGCCGCACACGATCAACCTCGACGTGGGTGTCCCCGCTCGGGGATGGCACGGGGAGGCGTACCGGGGCCACATCTTCTGGGACGAGATCTTCATCTTTCCGTTCCTGAACTTCCAGCAACCGATTCTGGCCAAGGCGCTGCTGGACTACCGCCACGCCCGCCTCAACGCGGCCCGCGCCGCAGCGCGGCTGGCCGGGTACGACGGCGCGATGTTCCCTTGGCAGAGCGCCAGCAACGGGTCCGAGGAGACCCAGCAGGTCCATCTCAACCCGCGCTCCGGGCGCTGGCTGCCCGACCACTCGCACCTACAGCGGCACGTCAACATCGCGATCGCCTACAACGTCTGGCAGCACTACCAGGTGACCGG
>JBDUAP010000283.1:0-3950 GCA_040004585.1 Sporichthyaceae bacterium | reverse complement strand
GCGCCGGCCCTGATGGGCAACGTGGTGATCTGGAAGCCGTCCACCACCCAGCAGCTGGCTGCCTCACTCACGATGGACCTGCTGACCGAGGCCGGACTGCCGCCCGGGGTGATCAACATGTTGCCCGGGGTCGGACCGGAGATCTCCGAGGTGTTGCTGGCCGACCCGAATTTGGCCGGCGTCCACTTCACCGGCTCCACCAGGGTGTTCCAGGACCTGTGGAAGACCATCGGCAACAACATCTCCCGCTACCGCAGCTATCCGCGGCTGGTCGGCGAGACCGGCGGCAAGGACTTCATCGTCGCGCACTCGTCCGCGGATGTCGACGTGCTGCGCACTGCCATGGTCCGCGGCGCGTTCGAATACTCCGGGCAGAAGTGCTCGGCGGCGTCCCGCTCCTACGTCCCGCGTTCCCTGTGGCCGGCGCTCAAGGATCAACTGATCGCCGAAACCGAGGCACTCCGCATCGGCTCGGTCGAGGACTACGCGAACTTCACCAGCGCCGTCATCGACGACCGCTCGTTCGGCCGGCTCAAGGCCGCGCTGGACCGGGCCAAGGCGACCGACTCGATCGAGGTGATCGCCGGCGGCACCTACGACGACTCGGTCGGCTACTTCGTCCGGCCCACGTTGCTGCTGGGCACCGACCCGACCGACGAGGTGTTCTGCAACGAGTACTTCGGGCCGATCCTGTCCGTGCATGTCTACGACGACACCGACGACCAAGCTTTCGACGCACTGCTGCGTCAGGTCGACCAGGCCTCGCCGTATGCGCTGACCGGGTCCATCATCGCCAGGGACCGGGTCGCTGTCGCCAAGGTGACACGGGCGCTGAGGTTCACCGCCGGCAACTTCTACATCAACGACAAGCCGACCGGTGCCGTCGTCGGTCAGCAGCCGTTCGGCGGCGCCCGTGCCAGCGGCACCAACGACAAGGCCGGTGCGGCGCAGAACCTGATGCGCTGGACCAGCACCCGCTCGATCAAGGAGACGTTCGTCCCACCGACCGACTACCGGTATCCACACATGGGCTGAACTGGTGGCTGATAACGAGCCCGACCGCCACTTCGGCGAGGAGGGGGCCCGGCTGACGTACGGGTCCTACCTGCGCATCCCCAACCTGCTCGACCAGCAGCACCTGGAGTCTGACCCACCGGCGCACGACGAGCTGCTGTTCATCACCGTCCACCAGGTCTACGAGCTGTGGTTCCAGCAGCTCCTGCACGAGCTCGTTGCCGTGCGCGACGCGATGTTCGACGGCAACCTGTGGTGGGCCCGCCACCTGCTGGCCCGGGTGGTCTCGATTGAGAGTGTCCTCATCTCGCAGATCCCGGTGCTGGAGACGATGACCCCGCAGGACTTCCTGGTCTTCCGCGAGCAGCTCGCGCCGGCCAGCGGCTTCCAGAGCGTGCAGTTCCGTGAGCTCGAGTTCCTGTCAGGCGCTAAGGACCCCACGTTCCTGGAGCGGTTCCGTGGGCTGACGGTTGCCGAGCGGGAGCGACTCGAACTCCGGCTCGCCGAACCGACCCTGTGGGACGCGTTCGTCGACGTCGTACGACGTCAAGGGTTGCCCGCCGAAGACGACGATGCGCTGACCCGGTCGCTTCTGACCGTTGCCGGTGACAGGGCGACGCACGGGGAGGTGTGGGAGCTGGCCGAACGGCTGCTCGACCACGACCAGAACGCCGCCCTCTGGCGGTCGCGGCACGTAACGATGGTTGAGCGCCAGATCGGCGTGAAGTCCGGCACCGGCGGCTCGACAGGCGCGCCGTACCTACGCAGCCGCCTCGGGTTGCACTACTACCCGCTTCTCTGGGAGTTGCGCTCGCACTTGTGAGACGTCGCGGGGCTCGCCGCAGTAGGGTCGGAGGGCACCGGAGGAGGGCGTCGGCAGGACATGCGGGACGACAGGCAGGAACGCGAGAAGGCCGACCTTCTCGATCGCGCAGCCGAGGTGGCGGCGGCTTCGGCGGGCGAGGACGACGAACAGGACCGACCCGAGCATCTGCAGGCGTTCTTGCGCCGCTACTACCGCCACGTCGCCCCGGACGACCTCGTGGGCCGCGACCCGGTCGACCTCTCCGGCGCTGCGCTGTCTCACCGGCGGCTGGCCCGCCAGATGCCGCAGGGCACGGCGCAGGTGCGGGTCTTCACCCCCTCCGCCGATGAAGACGGGTGGTCCGCCAGGGGTCACACCGTGGTCGAGGTCGTCGTCGACGACATGCCGTTCCTGGTCGACTCGGTGACGGCTGAGCTCTCCCACCACGGACATGCCATCCACCTGGTCGTGCACCCGCAGATGGTCGTACGACGTGACGTCGTCGGTGACCTGCACGAGGTCTGCGACGCGACGCTGCCGCAGGAGATGGCGGGCGAGTCCCAGCTCGAGTCGTGGATGCACATCGAGATCGACCGGCAGGTCGACAAGGCGGCGAACGAGGAGCTGACGGCAGACCTTCAGCGCGTGCTGCGCGACGTGCGCGAGGCGGTGGAGGACTGGCCCAAGATGCGCGACACCGCGGTGCGCATCGCCGATGAGCTGGCCGCGCACCCCCCTGCCCGAGTGCCGGAGCAGGAGACCACGGAGGCGACCGAGCTGCTGCGGTGGCTGGCCAGCGACCACTTCACGTTCATGGGCTACCGCGAGTACGAGCTCGACGTCGACACGGGAAGCGAGTCAGCCGGCCAGTTGCTCGGCAAGCCGGGCACCGGCCTCGGAATCATGCGCGCTGACCAGGCCCGCTCCGCCAGCTTCAGCCGGCTGCCGCGCCACGAGCGTGAGCGGGCCCGGGCTCCTCAGGTGCTGGTGCTGACCAAGGGCAACAGCCGGTCGACCGTGCACCGCCCGGCCTACCTCGACTACGTCGGCGTGAAGGTCTTCGACGATCAGGGTGCCGTTGTCGGCGAGCGTCGGTTCCTGGGTCTGTTCACCTCGGCGGCTTACAACGAGAGCATCCAGCGCATCCCGGTGCTGCGCCGCAAGGCCGCCGCGGTGCTCTCGCGCAGCGGCTTCACCAAGACCAGCCACTCCGGCAAGGACCTGCTGCAGATTCTGGAGACCTACCCACGCGACGAGCTGTTCCAGATCTCCATCGACGACCTGCAGCAGACCGTCCTTGACGTCCTGCACATGCAGGAGCGCCGGCAACTGCGCTTGTTCCTGCGCAAGGATGACTACGGCCGTTTCATGTCCTGCATGGTCTATCTCCCGCGCGACCGCTACACCACCCAGGTGCGTCAGGAGATGGAGCGGATCCTGCTCAAGGCCTTCGACGGCCAGAGCATCGACTACACCGCCCTGGTCTCCGACTCCGTGCTGGCACGGCTGCACTTCGTCGTACGGGTCGACCGTGACCACGGCCTGCCCGACGTCGACCAGAGCGAGCTGGAGCGGCAGCTCGTCGCTGCGACCCGTTCGTGGGACGACGATTTTGCCGATGCGTTGCGCGAAAAGTGCGACGAGGAGACGGCGAGCCGGCTGGCTTCGCTCTACGGCCAGGCGTTCCCCGAGGGCTACAAGGAGAATCTGCCCGCTTCGGCGGCAGTGCACGACCTGCTCCGCCTCGAGGGGCTGCACAGCGAGGGTGACATCTCGCTCAGCCTCTACACGGCGCCGGACGCGGGCCCCGGTGAGGCCCGCTTCAAGCTGTTCCACGTCGGGCAGCCGGTGTCCCTGTCGCTGGTGCTTCCGCGCTTGCAGGAGATGGGCGTCGAGGTTGTCGACGAGCGGCCCTACGAGGTGCACCGTCCTGACCTACCGCCCGCCTGGGTCTACGACTTCGGGCTGCGCTATGAGCCGTCGGGGGAGACACCCACCGGCGACGCCCGGGCGCTGTTCCAAGAGGCGTTCGCCGCGGTGTGGTCCGGTGCGACCGAGGGCGACGGGTTCAACGCCCTGGTGCTGCGGGCCGGGCTCACCTGGCGGCAGACGATGGTGCTGCGGGCCTACG
>JBDUAP010000282.1:0-3951 GCA_040004585.1 Sporichthyaceae bacterium | reverse complement strand
CGCATGATCTCGACGAGGATCGCGAGCTGCAGCTCGCCGCGGCCCTGCACCTCCCAGGTGTCCGGCCGCTCGGTCGGCAGCACCCGGATCGACACGTTGCCGACGAGCTCGGCGTCGAGCCGGTTGCGCACCAGCCGGGCGGTGAGCTTCTTGCCGCTCTCCCCCGCGAGCGGCGCAGTGTTGATGCCGACGGTCATCGAGATATTCGGCTCGTCGATGGTGATGACCGGCAGCGGACGCGGGTCGTCGGGGTCAGCGATCGTCTCGCCGATGGTGATCTCGGGGATGCCGGCGATCGCCACGATGTCGCCCGGGCCGGCCTGCTCAATCGGCACCCGCTCGAGCGCCTCGGTGCCGAGCAGCTCGGTGAGCTTGACCCGCTCGATGGTCCCGTCGGCGCGGCACCAGGCGACCAGCTGGCCCTTCTTCATGGTCCCGTTGTGCACGCGGCACAACGCCAGGCGGCCAAGGTATGGCGAAGCGTCCAGGTTGGTGACGTGCGCCTGCAGAGGAGTCTCCGGATCGTACGTCGGCGCGGGAACCGTGGAGATCAGTGTCTCGAAGAGCGGCTCGAGGTCCGGACTGTCCGGCATCACGCCGTCGCCCGGACGAGCCAGCGACGCCCGGCCCGCCTTCGCTGACGCATAGACGATTGGGAACTCGATCTGGTGCTCGTCAGCGTCGAGATCGAGGAAGAGCTCGTAGCATTCGTCGACCACTTCGGCGATGCGCGAGTCGGGTCGGTCCACCTTGTTGATGACGAGGACGACGGGAAGACGCTTCTGCAGGGCCTTGCGCAGGACGAACCGGGTCTGCGGCAGCGGCCCTTCGGATGCGTCGACAAGAAGGAGGACACCGTCGACCATCTCCAGCCCGCGCTCGACCTCGCCGCCGAAGTCGGCGTGGCCGGGGGTGTCGATGATGTTGACGGTCACCCCGCCGTGTCGGACGGCGGTGTTCTTGGCCAGGATGGTGATGCCCTTCTCCCGCTCCAGGTCCATCGAGTCCATGACCCGCTCGCGAACGGAATCGCTCTCCGCCTGGTGCTCGGTGAACGCCCCGGACTGCCAGAGCATCGCGTCGACGAGCGTGGTTTTGCCGTGGTCGACGTGCGCGATGATCGCGACGTTTCGGAGGTCGTCTCGGGTCTTGACGGGCATGCGGCAGCGCTCGATTCCATCAGGGATTGCGCCTCAGTCTACGCGAGCACGGACACCTTCCCTACCGTCCAAGCACCGCGCCGCCCGTGCGCGGAAGCTCGCACCACACGACCTTCCCGGTAGTTGTCGCCCGCGCCCCCCACCGGCTCGCCAGCGTGGCGACAAGCTGCAGGCCACGGCCGCCTTCGTCGTCGTCCGACGACCGGCGGAACCGTGGCAGCGGGGGATCTGCGTCGGAGACCGCAAACGTCACGACGTCGTCGAGCAACAGCGCCTGTAGCTCGATCGGAGCCTTGCCGTAACGAAGCGCGTTGGTGGCGAGCTCGGTGACCAGAAGCTCGGCGGTGTCCACCATCCGTGGTAGGTCCCAGTTCAGCAACCCCGAGCGCACCCGCACCCGCGACGCGGCGATCTCGGTCTCGACACCGTGCAGCCGCCAGGACACGATCCGCTCCGGTTCGAGGCCGCGCAGCTCGGCGACCAGCATCGCGACGTCGTCGTCGTGCCCCTCTGCTCGGCCGAGCACATCGAGGATGTGGTCGCAGAGCGGGTCGAGTGCCGTCGGCCCGGCAACGAACGCCGCAGCCAGAGCGGCGAGACCGTCGTCGAGGTCGGCGCCTCGGGACTCGATCAGCCCGTCGGTGTAAAGGAGCAGCCGCGACCCGTCCTGCACCGACGCGGGTGCCGCCTCGAACGGGACGCCGCCAACTCCAAGCGGTGCTCCCGATGGAGCTGGCAGGAACTGCGCCGTCCCGTCCGGGTCGCCGAGCAGCGGCGGCGGGTGGCCGGCGGTCGCGAAGCACAGCTCGCGGGTCACTGGGTCGAAGACCGCGTAGACACATGTGGCGAGCTGGACCTGCGCGATGCCCATCGCCAGGTGGTCGAGACGGGCGAGGAGCTCGTCGGGCATCAAATCCAGCACCGCCAGGGTGCGCACCGCGGTCCGCAGCTGCCCCATCGCAGCCGCGGCGCGCAGCCCGCGGCCCATCACGTCGCCGATGACGAACGCGACCCGCCCGCAGGACAACGGCAGGACGTCGAACCAGTCACCGCCGACCTCCGTCTCGCGGCTGCCGGGCAGATAGCGGTGCGCCATCTCGACGCCGGTGATGCGCGGCTTGCTTGCCGGCAGCAGCGACCGCTGGAGCTCCACCGCAGTGGCCCGCGCCTCGTCGTACAGGCGCACGTTGTCCAGAGCGAGCGCGGCGCGCGCCGCCAGCTCGTCGGCCAGGGCGCGGTCGGCGTCGCTGTACGACGGGTGGCCGGGCGCTCGCATGAAGCTGGCCCGCCCCAACACCCGGCCGCGGGCGACGAGCGGCACCATGTGCGCGTCGCTGGCGACCCCCTCGACCGGTGTGCCGGCCAGGGCGACCTGGAGCATCGGCGATGCGTTCAGTCCCGCGCCGCCGGGCCGGAGAATGTCCTCGACCAGCTCCACGGTCGCGCAGTCGGCGAACTGCGGGACCACGGTCTCGGCGAGCGCCTGCGCCACCGCCCGCAGATCGAGGCTGTCCCCCATTCGGGCCGTCGCCGCCAGCACCAGGCCGAGCCGCGACTGCGCCGCCGCCTGCTCGCCCGGCTGCAGAAGCGGTCCCCCCGACACCATGCAGGCATCCTGGCCCACCGCCGGGACCCGGCGCCGGGTTTCCTCATCGCAGCGCACGCCCCCGCTGCTCGGCGCCCCGGCCCTCCTCTTATGGTGTGCCGGTGAGCAGTGTGACGACGGCCCCCAGGCGGGCAAAGATCTCCAAGCGGACGTTGCGCACCGACCGGTGGTACCTGCCGCCGCTGTTCACAGCCGTGGGCCTCGGGCTCTTTCTCGTCTACGGCATCGTGCGCATCTTCTACGACCACAACTACTGGGTCGAGGATTTCCACTACCTCGCGCCGTTCTACTCCCCCTGCCTCGCCGCCAGCTGCGTGGAGGGTTCGAGCCACTTCCTCGGCCAGCCGTTGCCGGAGCTGCCGTCGTGGATGTCGCCCGCCATGTTCATCCTGGTCTTCCCGGGCGGCTTCCGGGCCACCTGCTACTACTACCGCAAGGCCTACTACCGCGCCTTCTGGCTCTCACCCCCGGCCTGTGCGGTGGCCGAGCCGCACAAGGCCTACACCGGTGAGACCCGGTTCCCGCTGATCATCCAGAACATCCACCGCTACTTCTTCTACGCGGCGCTGCTGGTCGGCGCGGTCCTGACGTACGACGCGGTGATCTCGTTCCACGGCGAGGACGGGGGGTTCGGTGTCGGCCTCGGCACCGTGATCCTGGTCGTCAACGTGATCCTGATCTGGGGCTACACCCTCGGCTGCCACTCGTGCCGGAGCATCACGGGGGGGCGGCTGAAGCACTTCTCGCGGCACCCGGTGCGCTACTGGATATGGCAGCAGGTCTCCAAGCTCAACGCCCGGCACCAGCAGTTCGCCTGGGCATCGCTGTTCTCCGTGATGATCGCCGACGCCTACGTCGGGCTGGTTGCGAGCGGGACCATCGACGACCTGCGGCTCTTCAATTGATGAGCGGACCGGGGATGACGAGCCGATGACCGAGATCGAGCACCACTCCTACGACGTCGTGGTCATCGGTGCCGGAGGCGCCGGGCTGCGAGCCGCCATCGAGGCACGCCAGCAGGGCAAGCGCACCGCCATCATCTGCAAGTCGCTGTTCGGCAAGGCCCACACCGTGATGGCCGAAGGCGGCATCGCCGCCGCGATGGGCAACGTCAACGAGAAGGACAACTGGCAGGTCCACTTCTGCGACACCATGCGCGGCGGGAAGTTCCTCAACAACTGGCGG
>JBDUAP010000281.1:0-3952 GCA_040004585.1 Sporichthyaceae bacterium | reverse complement strand
GTAGCAGCCGGGGTTCGCGATCCGGCGGGCGCCGGCGAGCTGGTCACGGGCTCCCGGCAGCTCAGGCAGCCCGTAGGGCCAGCTACCGGCATGCGGACCGCCGTAGTAGGTCTCCCAGCCGGCCGGGTCGACCAGCCGGAAGTCGGCGCCGAGGTCGACGACCACCTGATCCCCGGCCAGGTTGGCGACCAGGCCGGCCGACTCGCCGTGCGGGAGGGCGAGGAACACCAGGTCGGCGTCGGCGAGCGCGGTCGCCGAGGTGCTCACGAAGGTTGTGCCGAATAGCTGCGGCAGCTGGGGGTGCACCGCGGTAACCGGCTGGCCGGCGCTGGCGCCGGCCGCTACCGGGCCGAGCGTGAGGTCGGGGTGACCCAGCACCAAGCGCAACAGCTCACCGCCGGCGTACCCGCTGGCGCCGGCAACCGCGACCGTCGTCCCCATACCGCATGATTATGCAGACTGATGCATGCTCATGCAACACGATCAGGTCAGCCGCCGCGCTGCACCGCTCCGGTCCGCCGGGCGGCCTCCTCGACGGCGCGCGTCCGGGCGGCGGACACCTCCTCGACCGTGAGCGTGCGGTCGGGGGCGCGGAACCGGAGGCTGTAGGCGAGCGAGCGCACGTTGTCAGCGCCTTCTCCCAGTTGCTCCCCGCGGTAGACGTCGAAGAGCCGCACCGACTCAAGCAGCTCCCCCGCCCCGTCATGGAGCGCCTGTGCCACCTCTGCGGCCGGCACGTCGTCGGCCACGACAAGGGCGACGTCCTGGGTCGCCACCGGGAAGGTCGAAACCCGGGGAGCGGTCAGCTCGGCGGTCCCCTGGTCGAGGACGGCGGTCAGGTCCAGCTCCATCGCGACCGTGCGCTCCGGCAGACCGAGCGCGGCCACGGACCTCGGCCGCAGCTCGCCGGCGTGGCCGACCACCTCGCCGCCGAGCATCAACTCTGCGCAGCGGCCAGGATGCCACGGGGCGAGCGCACCACGGCGTACGTCCAGCTCCACGCCGGCAGCGCGTGCCACGGTGTGGGCCGCCTCGACCGCATCGGACCAGGTGACCGGTCGGCCGGGGCCCCACCAGCCGGCGGCCTCCCACTGGCCTGCGGCGACGCTGGCGACATGCCACGGCTGGTCGGGCAGCGCGTCGTCGAGGGCGGCGAGCTCCTCGTTGGTGGGCCGGCCGGTCACGTTGGGCCGGGGCACTGGAGCTGCACCCAGCCGCGGAAGGTACACGTTGCCCAGCTCGAACAGGCCGACGTCATGCATGCCGCGGCGCTCGTTGCGGCGAAGGGCGAGCAGCAGACCGGGGAGCAGCGCGGTGCGCAGGTCGGGCTCCTCGTCGGAGAGCGGGTTCGCCAGGCGCAGCGCGGACCGGCGTACGTCGTCGGGATCCGCGCCGAGGAGGTCCCAGATCCCCGGTGAAAGGAACGGGTAGGTGGGCGCCTCGACGTAGCCGGCGTAAGCGAGCGCCTGGCCGACTCGACGCCGAGCGCGCTGCTCGCTGGACAGGCCCGGACCGGGCGGTGCCTGGGGCAGGACGGCCGGGATGCGGTCGTAGCCGGCCAGCCGGATGACTTCCTCGTCGAGGTCGGCGGGCTGGGCCAGGTCCGGCCGCCAGGACGGCGGCGTCACGGTGAGCAGACCGTCGGGTGAGCCGTCCACCCGACAACCGACGGCTTGCAGGTAGGCCACGACCTGCCCCCCCGGAATGGGCATGCCGGCCGTGCGGGCCGGCCGACCTGCCGCGACGCTGATGTGCCGCTCCCGCCGCGGCAGGTTCACCTCGGTGCTGCCCACGTGGGTGGCGCCCCCGAGCGTTTCGAGCAAATGGACCGCGCGGGCGGAGGCGGCCGGGGGCAGCTCGGGATCGACGCCGCGCTCGAAGCGCTTGCTCGCCTCACTGAAGAGCTTGTGCCGTCGCGACATCCGGGCGACGGCCGTCGGGCTGAAGTGGGCGGCCTCGATCACCAGGTCGGTCGAGTTCTCGTGGATCTCGGTAGTGGTGCCGCCCATCGTCCCCGCAAGGCCGACCGGGCTGGTCCCGTCAGTGATGAGCACGTCCTCGGGGTCGAGGTCACGCGTCACGTGGTCCAAGGTCTCGAGTCGCTCGCCCGGCCGGGCCCGGCGCACCACGATCGGGCCGTCGAGCCGGGTCCGGTCGAACGCGTGCAAGGGCTGGCCCATCTCGAGCATCACGTAGTTGGTCACGTCGACGGCGAGGGATACCGGGCGCATCCCGCTCAGCAACAACCGGTGCTGGAGCTCGAGTGGGCTCGGCGCGTCGGGGTCGAGGCCGGTCACGGTGCGCAGGACGAGCCGATCTGCCGCCGTCGGGTCATCGATCACCCCGGGATGGCCGTCACGTGCCTCGGGCAGCGGGTCGACATCGGCGGGATCACGGAAGGCGACGTCGTACGCCGTGGCGGCCTCGCGTGCGACGCCGCGAATGGACAGGGCGTAGCCGCGGTCGGGGGTGACGGCGATGTCGAGCACCTCGTCGCGGAGCCGCAGCAGTGCGACGGCGTCCGCACCCACATCGACCGTGTGAGAACTCGCGTCTCGTGTGGTCGCAAAGCCCTGGTGCGTCGGGGCGATGACGAGGATGCCCTGATGGTCGTCACCAAGGCCGAGCTCGCGGGCGGAGCAGATCATGCCGTCGCTGACGTGGCCGTAGGTCGTGAGCGCTGCGATCTCGAACCCGCCGGGCAGTGTCGCGCCGGGCAAAGCGACGACGACCAGGTCGCCCTCGGCGAAGTTCAGTGCACCGCAGACGATGCCGCGCGGCTGCTGCTCGCCGACATCGACCGTGGTCCACCGAATGGTCTTGCCGTTGGAGTGCTCCTCGTCGGTGAAGGCCAGCACCCGGCCGATGCGCACGTCGCCCGAGATCTCGGCGCCGGGCTGCTCGACACTCTCGACCTCGAGGCCGGCGGCGATGAGCCGATCGGCCAGGTCACGCCCGGTCACGCCCGCCGGCAGGTCGGCGTACTCGCGTAGCCAGGATAGGGGCGCGCGCATCGCCTAGAGCTCCATCCCGAACGGGAGGGCGAACCGAACGTCGCCCTCGACCATGTCGCGCATGTCCTCGGCGCCGTAGCGCGACATCAGGGTGCGCTCGAGGCCCATCCCGAAGGCGAACCCGCTGTAGCGATCCGGGTCGATCCCGCACGCCACGAGGACCCGTGGGTTGACCATGCCGCAGCCGCCCCACTCGATCCATCCCTCAGACGAGCAGGTGCGGCAGGGTCGGTCGGGGTTGCCGACGGACTCGCCGTTGCAGACCCAGCAGCGCAGGTCCATCTCGGCGCTGGGCTCAGTGAAGGGGAAGTACGACGGGCGCAGCCGCGTCACCACGTCGGCGCCGAACATCGACTTGGCGAAGTGCTCCAAAGTGCCGCGTAGGTGCGCCATCGTGATGCCCTCGTCCACGACGAGTCCCTCGACCTGGCTGAAGACGGGGGTATGCGTCGCGTCCAGCTCGTCGGTGCGGAACACGCGACCCGGTGAGATCGCATAGATCGGCGGGTCGCGTCGCAGCATGGTGCGGATCTGGACCGGCGAGGTCTGGGTGCGCAGGACCACACCGGAGTCGGAAGACCCGACCCAGAACGTGTCCTGCATGGACCGCGCCGGGTGGTCCGGCCCGAGATTCAACGCGTCGAAGTTGAACCACTCCGCCTCGACCTCGGGGCCTTCGGCGACCTCGTAACCCATCGCCACGAAGAGCTCCGCGACCCGTTCCTGGATGGTCGTCAGCGGATGGCGGGCACCCGGTGGCCGCCGGTGCCACGGAAGCGTGACGTCGACTGACTCCTCGACGAGGACCCGCTCGTCACGTTCGTCCTGCAGGGCGGCCTCGCGGGCAGTCAGTGAGTCAGCGACGACTCGCCGGGCCGGGCCCACCCGCTTGCCGGCGTCGGCCTTGGCGGCCGGCGGCAGGGCGCCGATCTCGCGGT
>JBDUAP010000280.1:0-3953 GCA_040004585.1 Sporichthyaceae bacterium | reverse complement strand
GTCTCGGACAGGGGCCGGGGCCGCAGCCCGGTGGCTAGCGCCGCACTCGGGTCGGCGGCCATGATCAGCGCGCTCGGGTCGGCGCCGCTCCACAACGGGAGCGTCGCGTCGTCGATGCCCTTCGGGAGCAAGAAGTCTGCGTCCACCCAGGTGAGCGTCGTTCCCTCGGGAGCGACCGCTTCCCGGATCGCCTCGAGCTGGTCGGCGAAGCTGAACGGCGGGGCTGGGCTCACCGCGTGGTAGGCCCCGGACTCGCCTCGCTCGAGCAGCCCGACGGTCCAAACGGCCATGTCACGGGCGTCGATGACCTGCGCCGGCGCGTCGGCCGGTCCCGGTGCGAGCACCTCGCCACCGCGAACCAACCGCTGCACCCACCACGGGAAGCGCCATGTGTAGTCGTCCGGCCCGACGACGTAGGTCGGCCGCACGATCAGTGACCCAGGGCCGAAGCGCTCGACAGCAGCCCGTTCGCACAGCACCTTCAGCCCGCCGTACGTCTCGCCGGTCACGTCCTCGACCGTGGGGTCGTCGAGCTCGAGCAGGGTGGCGTTCTCGGTGTAACCGGGGGCTTCCGGCGTGGCGTAGGCCGACACGCTGGAAATGAGCAGATAGCGCCCGGCCCGGTCGCCGAGCGCGTCCGCGAGCGAGTGGACGTGCCTGGGCACGTAGGCGCAGGTGTCGATGGTCGCGTCCCAGCTGCCCTCGGCCAGCTCGGCGAGGTTGCCGTTGCGGTCGCCCGTGCGTCGCTCGACCTCCGGGAACAGGTCCGGGCCGGTCTGGCCGCGGTGGAACACGGTGACGTCGTGCCCGGCGGCCAGCGCCGCGTCGACGATGTGTCGGCCGACGAACCGGGTGCCGCCGATGATCAGGATGCGCATGGGCGGAACGCTATCCGGGCACTTCGGTGATCCCGTTCAGCGTCACCCCGTCCAGCTCCAGCACGAATGTGGGGCCGTGTGCCTGCGACGGCGTGTGAGCGCCGGCGGGGACCGACCCGGCAAGCACCCGGTCCATCACCCGCACGACACTGTCCGCCGTCAGCAGGTAGCCGTTCGGGGTCGTCAGAGACCCGGTCACCACCCGCCCCTCTGCCGACCGCGCCTCGACGAACACCTGGCTGCTGCTGCGATTGCGCCGTGCCTCGTCCGGCCCCGTCACCCGACGGTGGACCGCGCCAGCCAGCACCCGTCGTACGCCGGGGATCTTCATCGCCGGTCCGGTCAACTTCTGTGCCACCGACGTGGCACCACCCCCGGGCAGTTGTGTGTAGGTGACGATGTCGGGCACCCCGGTGGAGTGGAAGGCGGTGCTGACGTCACCCCAAGGGATCGAGGTGACGGTGACCGTGCCGGGCGCGAAGTCAGCCGTACGACGTCG
Organism: Sporichthyaceae bacterium; assembly: GCA_040004585.1. Lineage (GTDB taxonomy): Bacteria > Actinomycetota > Actinomycetes > JACCUZ01 > JACCUZ01 > JBDUAP01. The sequence goes on along the minus strand of JBDUAP010000280.1, from coordinate 2,576 downwards.
CCACCCGATCGGCACCGACACGATGTTCCCGTCGATGCGGGCGCGGCCACCCGACACCAACCCTTCCACCGAGGTCCGCGCGGTGCCGGGGCTCATGCCGCCGCCAGCCCGGAACGCAATGTCCAGGGCGGTGGCGTCGGGCAGCCGCTCGACGACCATCGCGGCGAGGCAGTCGGTCGGGACGACGTCGAAGCCACTACCGGGCAACAGGGCGATCCCCGCCTCGCGCGCCTCGGCGGCACGGGCCAGCACCGCCTCCAGGACGTCGATCTCGCCAGTGATGTCCACGTAGTGCGCGCCGGTTGCCAGGCAGGCGTCCACCATCGCTCGTGACGTGGGCGAGAAGGGGCCCGCACAGTGGGCGACCGCGTCGATCCCGGTGAGGCCGTCCCGCAGCCGCGCCGGGTTGGGAAGCGGGAACGCGCGATGCTCGAGACCGAGCCGGTCAGCGAGCTCCGCGAGCTGAAGTTCGTCGCGACCGGCCAGGACCGGCCGGTGCCCACGCTGCACGGCCAGCGCAGCGACCAGCCGACCGGTATAGCCGTTCGCTCCGTAGATCATCCACGTCATGCATCCGAGGGTAGAGGGGCCCGAATCCTCGGATGTGTTCCCCCAGCGACCTTTCCGGGTCATACTGATCACGATGAGCCCTCGCCCCGCCGCACCCCGGCGTGTTCTGCCAGGGAGCCCGTTCAAGGCTCCCGTGGCCGCGATCCCCGAGCACTTCACCGTGGGACAGCGGGTCACCCACGACCGGCATGGTCTGGGCACCGTCGTCGGCGTCGAGGCCGGCGACATCGCGGTGCTGGTGGACTTCGGCGGCGCAGGCGTGCAGCGCATCACGCTGCCGAACGGGAAGATCTCCAAGCTCTAGCCGCTGCCTCTGCGGTCAAGCGGGGCAGCGGGTGCCGCGCGGCGGAACTTTGAGCGACACCAGGTAGTCGGCGACGAGGCTGGTGACGCAGTCGTTGCGGCCGACGGCGCCGTGCCCCACTCCCTCCCACGTGAGCAGCTCCGCGGAGCCCAGGCCCGTGGCCATCGCGACGGCCCCGGTATAGGGCGTGGCGGGGTCGTGGACGGTGCCGACAACGACGATCGGGTGCTCGGTGGCGGCGACCGGTGGGCGAAGGGTGTGACGGTCCGCCTGCCAGAACGAGCACCCGAACAGCTGCCACGATCCCCACACCCCGAACAGCGGGAACTGCTTGGCGAAGCGCGCGCCAGCGGCCTTGATCTCTGCATCGGTCGGGCCAGCTGCGCTGTCATTGCAGTTGATGACGAACTGGGCGTCCTCGGCGTTCGAGTCGTCGTCCGAGCCGTGGGAGGCGTCCACCAGGTCCCGCAAGGTGCCCGAGTCACCGTTGGCGGCTTCGGCCAGGCCGTCGGCGAGATCGGGCCAGCGGACGTCGTCGTACATGGCGCTCGCGACCGCGTCGACGACGTTTACCCCGTTCGTCGGTACGTCGTCGCCCGGCCGCCCGCTCGCGATGGGGGACTTCTCGGCCCGCCGGACAAGCTTGCCCACGAAGGCGCGCATATCACCGAGCGCGCCACACCGGCCCTGGGCCGCACACCACGCAGTGAACTGGTCGAAGGTGGCCTCGAAGCCTCCGATCTGGCGTTCGGCCGTCTCGATCCATGTCGTGCCGGGGTTGCTGGGGGCGTCGAGGACGGCCGCCCGCACCTTGCCGGGGTACAGCCGGGCATATTCCCCCCCTAGCTTGGCGCCGTACGACCAGCCGAGATACGTCAACGTCGACTGGCCGAGGGCCGCGCGAATGCGGTCGATGTCGACGGCCGTTGCCGTCGTACTGAACAGGGCCGCTTTCGAGCCGAGGGCGGCGGCGCACTTCTCAGCGAACTGTCGCATCTCGCTGGCAGCCCGGGCATACCCCGTCGCGGTCAGCAGGTCGGGAAACGTGGGGGGGCCCGAGTCGGGGTGCTCGCACCGGATGGGCTTCGAGTGCCCCACGCCGCGAGGGTCGAATCCGACCACGTCGAACCGGTCGAGAACCGCATCGGGAAGCATGCCCACCGCGTAGCCGGCGAAGTCCACGCCCGACTGGCCAGGACCCCCGGCGATGAGAAGGAGGGGATCCTTGGTTCCGGGACCGCCCGACTGGTGGACCCGGATCAGTTGCACAGCAACCGTGCCGGCCTCTGCTTGGGCAGGGTCGAGGGCCACATCGAGAGTCCCGCAGCCGAACTCGAGCCGGGCGAACCGTTCGGCGGAGATGTTCGGTGAGTGCACGTCGGTGATGCGAGCGCAGTTCCCCCACTCGATGGACGTCGACTCACGCGACGGCGAGGAGGTGCACGAGGACAGTCCCAGGGCCGTGGCCACGACCACGGCTGTGATCAGCCGACGCACGTCCTGCAGTAGAGCAGATGGCGCGTGGCTGGCGCCCGTGTTTTCGGCGACTCAGTCAGCTTGCAGGTAGTCGCGAAGTCAAAGAGGTGGCCAGGTTCCCTGTTCTGGCCAACGGTGGTTGAACGGGAAGGCCCAGCGGAAGACGGAGAGCCCAGGGCGCCTGCACCAGCAGTGCTCCGAACAACCACACCGTGACATTCCGGCC
>JBDUAP010000030.1:0-13427 GCA_040004585.1 Sporichthyaceae bacterium | reverse complement strand
CGACCCATCTGGTCGATCAAGCAGGGTGGCCGCGCTTCCGGACGTCGTCGACCCCACACCGCCGCCTGCGAGCGAGCCGGTGCTCGACAGCCTGCTCCGCTCCGCGGAGGCCGACCAGCGCTACCTGCTGGCGGCCCGCCACGCGCCCATCGGCATCGCCATCGTGGCCACCGACGGGACCTTCCTGGACAGCAACGACCGCCTCTGTCGGCTGCTCGGCTACAGCAGGGAGGAGCTGATCGGCAAGAGGTTCCACGAGATCACCCACCCCGACGACCTGGCGCTGGACGTGGCCCATGTCGAGGAGCTGCTCGCCGGGGGCGCCGAGACCTATCGGATCGAGAAGCGCTACTTCACCCGCGAAGGCAGGGTGCTGTGGGTCCAGCTCACGGTCGCGCTGGCCCGCGACGACAGCGGCACCCCTCTCTACTTCATCAGCATGATCGAGGACATCACCGCTCAGCGCGACGCACACCTGGCGCTGGCCCACCGTGCGACGCACGACGCCCTCACCGGCTTGTCCAACCGCACCCTGCTCCTCGACCGGGCCACCCAGGCGTTGGCGCAAGCACACCGCGAGGGACGCCCGATCGCCCTGCTCTTCTGCGACCTCGACCAGTTCAAGCTCGTCAACGACAGCCGCGGCCACGACGCGGGCGACGCGGTGCTGATCGAGACCGCTGACCGGATCAGCGCGAACATCCGCGCCGGCGACACGGCCGCCCGGCTCGGCGGCGACGAGTTCGTCGTGCTCTGCCACCAGCTGACCTCCACGATCGAGGCCGAGCGGGTGGCGCAGCGGCTGATCGACATGCTGACCCAGCCGATGAGCCGGGCCGGTGGCATCACCATGACGGTGAGCATCGGGATCGCCTTCGCGACCCCGGGTCTGAAAGCGGCCGACCTGCTGCGCAACGCCGACGCGGCGATGTACAAGGCGAAGTCCGAAGGCCGCGACCGCTATGCGCTGTTCACTCCCGACCTGATCACCCGGGCCACCGAGCGCCTCGACATGGAGCACGAACTGCGGGAGGCGATCCGCGCGCAGGCGCTCTACCTCGACTACCAGCCGGTGCTGCGCCTCACGGACGGCAAGGCGATCGCCTACGAGGCGCTGGTGCGCTGGGCGCACCCGCAGCGCGGCGTGCTCTCCCCCGGCACCTTCCTGCCGTTCGCGGAGAGCACCGACCTGGTGCTCGAGATCGACCGCTGGGTGTTGAACAGCGCGTGCACCGCGGCGGCCCGGTGGGAAGGTCCCCACGCGCCGGACCTCGCGGTCAACGTGTCGGCCCGTCACATCGGGCGGGGCCTGCTGCCCGGGTTGATCGCCGCGACGTTGCGGCAGAGCGGGCTGCCTGCCCGACGCCTGATCCTGGAGATCACCGAGACCGCCCTGCTCGGCATGACTCCGACAGCCCAGAGCGAGCTCGACACGTTGGTGCACCTCGGCGTACGGCTGGCCATCGACGACTTCGGCACCGGCTACTCATCGCTCGCCCACCTGGTCGAGGTGCCCGCGTCCTACGTGAAGGTGGACCGGGCGTTCGTCAGCGAGATGACTCGCTCGTCCAGTCGCCGCGCGATCGTCAGCGCGGTCATCTCGCTCTGCGAGTCGCTGAAGATCTCCGTGATCGCCGAAGGCATCGAGGAGCAGGAACAGCGCGACATGTTGAGCGAGCTCGGCTGCGACTTCGGCCAGGGCTACCTGCTCGGCCGCCCGGGCTCCGCGCCGCTTTAGATCACGACTCCGGTACGACGTCGTCCGCCGATTTGTCGGGGCGCAGTCCGCGCCAGGACGGATGGCGCAGGCGACCGTCCTTGGTCCACTCGGTGAACACCACCTCACCGACGAGCTTCGCAGTCACCCAGTGCGCGTCCTTCGCGTGCTGGCGCGGCACCTCGTCGTCGAAGGGCGAGGTCTTGCGCTCCAGTGGCTTGAGCTGCTTGGCGAGCTCGTCGAGCATCTGGTTGGTGAAGCCGGTGCCGACGTGGCCGGCGAACCTCAGCCCGCCTTCTTCGTCGTGCACGCCGAGCAGTAGTGACCCGATGCCGCCCTTGCGGCGGCCTTCACCGGCCTTCCAGCCTCCGATGACGACCTCCTGGGCGCGCAGGTGCTTGGCCTTGACCCAGGCAGCGCTGCGCCGGCCGGACTCGTAGGGCGCGTCCCGGCGTTTGGCGATGACGCCCTCGAGCCCCTGGGCCTGCGACGCGAACAGGGCGGCCTCCCCGTCGCCGTCGAACGCGGGCGGCGTCGCCCAGCTCGGTCCGTCCAAATCAAGCGACTCGAGCGCCGCGCGCCGCTCGGCGTACGGCTTGCTGATCAGTGAACGGCCTTGCAAATAAAGAACGTCGAAGGCGAAGAAGGTGATGGGCACCCGGTCGCGCAGCGCAGGGGTGGGGCGCTGCACATGCATGCGCTGCTGCAGGGCGCCGAAGCTGGGCCGGCCGTTCTCGTCGAACGCCACGATCTCGCCGTCGAGGATGACCGTGCGATCGCCGAAGAACTCGCCGAGGCCGCGCAGCTCGGGGTAGGTCGCGACCACCTCCCGGTCGTTGCGGGTGAGGACGCAAACCGAGCCGTGGTCGACGTAGACGACCGCCCGGACGCCGTCCCACTTCATCTCGAAGGCCCAGCGGTCCTCCTCGCCTGGGCTCGGGAGCTGCCCCGGCGTCGCAAGCATCGGCTTGATCAGGTCGGGCATCGGGTCGGCATCAGGGTGGGCAGGCGGGTCCATGCGATGGATCATCCAGTTGTCGCCGTCGGTCTTGAACAGGACGTAGCGACCCTGGGCGCGTTCGCCGTGCAGGACCACCTTGACCTCGCGGTCGTCCCACTTCTCGCACTCGAAGGTGCCGCGGTCCCAGATCGTGACCTTGCCGCCGCCGTACTCGCCCTTGGGGATCTCGCCCGCGAAGGTGGCGTAATCGAGGGGGTGGTCCTCGGTGTGCACGGCGAGATGGTTGCGCTTGGGGTCGTCGGGGACGCCGCGCGGCAAGGCCCAGGAGACGAGCACACCGTCGCGCTCGAGGCGGAAGTCCCAGTGCAGCCGACGAGCGTGGTGCTCCTGGATCACGAACGTGTCGTCGTTGCCGATGGGCAATGGCCCGGCGGCGGGGACCGGCTCGGGCGTGCGGCGCTGGTCGCGCTTCTTGCGGTACGTCGTGAGCTTGTCCGGCATGTCAGATCTTTGCCCGCCAATCTTTGCCTGGACGCTTCCGAAATGTCACTCGTTGGGGTTAGCGTCCACCCTGGCCCACGGGGCCCCCCCCTGGCCGTCCTTTTCCCACGGAGGATCTTCGTGTCGTTGCCTGCCCGTGTGCGCCGAGCGTCCATCGCCATTCTCTCCGTCCTCGCCGTGCTCGCCGCCGGGTTGGGTGTTGCAACACCCGCTCAGGCGGTGCCGGGCACGGGAAGCAATGTCTTCATCAACGAGATCCACTACGACAACGCAGGCACCGACTCCGGTGAGGCGGTCGAGGTCGCTGCTCGAGCAGGCACCGACCTGTCGGCGTGGAGCATCGTTCGTTACAACCGCAGCACTCCGACGGCCGCCGTGACGTACGCGTTCCCCGCTGCGACGAACGGTCTCGGTGCAGCCACCGACTCCGGCAATGGCTGGGGTTTCGTCGTGGTCAACTATCCGAGCAACGGTTTGCAGAACGGACCAAACGACGGGGTCGCCCTTGTCAACGGCTCTGGCTCAGTGGTGCAACTTCTCAGTTATGCGGGCGTCTTCACGGCGTCCAATGGACCTGCGGCGGGTATGACATCGACCGATGTCGGAGTGGTCGAGTCAGGAACCACCACCCCTGTCGGGTTCTCGTTGCAGTTGAGTGGCGGACCCGGCAACGACCCCAATGACTTCACCTGGGGGGCAGCGTCCGCCAGCACCTTCGGTCAGGCCAACACAGGTCAGACGTTCATCTCCGTGGGCGACAGTGCGCCGGCCGTGACCAGCACATCGCCCGCGAACAACGCGACGGATGTTCCCGTCAACGGCAACGTGACCGTCACCTTCAGCGAGCCCGTCACCACGGCCGCGGCGACGTTCGAACTGACGTGTGCGAACAGCGGCCCTCACGCAGTGTCCGTCAACGCTGGCACCACGACGTACAGCCTGGACCCGACGACCGATTTCAGTGTCAACGAGCTGTGCACGCTCACAGTCGTTGGAGCCCAGTTGCATGACGTCGACGGCGACGATCCGCCGGACACGATGACGGCTGACCACACCGTGTCCTTCCGAACCGTGCCGCCGGCACCCTCGTGCGACGACCCCGACACAAAGCTTTCCGCGGTCCAGGGTCCGGGCACCGCTTCGCCGGTGGTCGGTCAGGTTGTGACCGTCCAGGCCGTAGTCACCGCAGTCCGGTCCGGCCTGACCGGCTTCTTCCTCCAGGAAGAGGTTGCCGACCAGGACGACTCGCCGGCGACGTCCGAGGGGGTCTTCGTCCGCACGGCCACACCCCCGGCCGGTCTCACAGCAGGCGACGTGGTGCAGGTGACCGGCGGTGTCCGTGAGTTCGCCTCAACAACCGGAGCTGGCTCTTCGCAGACCCAGATCTCCGACCGGGTCAGCGTTCTTTCCTGCGGTCATGTCACCGACTTTCCTCCGGCTGGTGTTCTGGAGTTCCCGGTCGCGCAGTTCACCGACTTCGAGCACTTCGAGGGCATGCGGGTGACGATGCCGCAGCCGCTCGTGATCAGCGAGTACTTCAACTACGGCCGGTTCAACGAGACAGTCGTGGGCTTGCCGCCGAACGGGCGGTCGCGTTTCGACAGCCCGACCGCTGTCCAGGAGCCGGACACCACGGCAACCACCTTGCTGCTCGCGGACTACGCGAACCGTCGCATCACCCTCGACGACGGACGTAGCAGCCAGAACCCGAGCCCGCCCTACTTCCCGGGCATGGTGGAAACTCCGTTCACCCTGACCAACACGTTCCGTGGCGGTGACACTCTCAAGGACGTCACCGGCGTCATGGAGCACACGTTCGGGCTCTACCGGATCCACCCGACGGTGGACGCGACGTACACCTCGGCCAACCCGCGCCCGCTCGACCCTCCGGCGGTAGGTGGGGACACCAAGATCGCCAGCTTCAACGTGCTGAACTACTTCCTGAGTCTCAACGCGGGCACGTTCAACTGCGGCCCTGCACGCAACCAGGAGTGCCGTGGGGCGAACAACGAGAACGAGCGGCAGCGACAGCGCGCCAAGATCATCGCCGCCATGGCCAAGATCAATGCAGACGTCTTCGGCCTGATGGAGATGGAGAACACGCCAAGCGTCGAGCCGGGAGCCGATCTCGCTGCTGGGCTCAACGACGCGACGGCGCCCGGAACATACAGCTACATCGATACCGGGGTTATCGGCACCGACGCCATCCGGGTCGGCCTCCTCTACAAGACCGCCAAGATGACACCGGTCGGGCCCTTCAAGGTCCTGAACACGAGCGTCGACCCGCGCTTCATCGACACCCGTAACCGGCCGACACTGGCGCAGACCTTCCAGCGGGCCGGTTCAGGCGAGCGCATCACCATCGCCGTCAACCACCTCAAGTCCAAGGGCTCGGCCTGCCCCGGCGACCCGGACACCGGTGACGGCGCCGGCAACTGCAACATCACCCGGACCAACGCCGCGAAGGCGCTGTCTGACTGGCTGGCCACCGACCCCGCCCACAGTGGTGACCCGGACCGGCTGATCATCGGTGACCTCAACAGCTACGACCACGAGGACCCGATCGACGCTCTCGTGGCCGGTGGCTACACCGACCTGGTCAAGAAGTACGGCGGGGAGTACGCCTACAGCTACGTGTTCGACGGCCAGGTCGGCTACCTAGACCACGGCCTGTCGAGCCCGACCCTGGTGCCCCAGGTGACCGGGGCGGGCGACTGGCACATCAACGCGGACGAGCCGACCATCCTCGACTACGACACGTCGTTCAAGGCTGACAGCGAGGACGCTCTGTACGAGCCGAAGGCATACCGAGCTTCGGACCACGACCCGGTCATCGTCGGGATGGAGCTCGGTGTGCGCCAGTGCGAGTTCGCGGACAACGCAGCAACGTCCACCCGGACGCTGCTGGCTGATTGCGACACCAGCCGGACCATCCTGGTGCCCGACGGCTGGACGCTGGACGGCGCCGGCCACTCGATCACCGCGAAGGACCCGGCTGACGGGCACTTCCTGGGCGCCGTCGTACGAAACGCCGGAGCATCGGCCAACGTGCGGAACCTCACCGTCACTGCCAGCTCCCTGAACGACGTCTGTGACGACGGTGACAACCGCCTGCGCGGCATCCTTCTCGACGGGGCCTCGGGTTCAATCCTGAACAACCACGTGCTCGGCATCAACCAGGGCGCCAGTGGTTGCCAGGAGGGCAACGGCATCGAGGTGCGCAACGCGCCGTTCGACACCACTGGCGTGGACAAGGTGGTCTTGATCAGCGGCAACGAGGTGCGCGACTACCAGAAGGGCGGAATCGTCGCAAACGGTTCGGTCAACGTGAGCGTCGTCGGCAACACCGTCGACGGTGTCGGTCCGATCAACTACATCGCCCAGAACGGCATCCAGGTCGCCTTCGGCGGCACGGGTGTGGTCGAGAGCAACACGGTGACCGACAACTTCTACACCGGCCCCGACCTGGGCTGCGGCCTGCTGTTCTTCGAGGCCGACGGCGTTAAGCAGAAGAAGAACACCTTCGCCGGCAACGAGAAGGACATCTGCAACTTCGGTCGCGGGGGCGGAAGCTCGCCCACCAAGAAGTAGCGAGGCTGGAGGAGAGCGTCCGCGGGTGGGAGTTTCGACCTGCCGGACGTTTGCCTTTGGCGGGCTGCCGCTCGCGCGATCACGGTCAGTGACCGGGCGCGCGGACTTGCGTGAAACCGCGCGCTTCCGACCCCCGAAACTCGTAACCTGTCCGCGACCCGGCGCCGCCCCACCTTCGGCGTCGGACAGAGGGAGGAATCGTGCTGCGAGCGAAGAGGGTCGCCGCGAGCGGTCTCGGTGCCCTGTCGTTGTTCGTCGGATCGGCCTTTGGCGCACCCGGTGCCTCGGCGAATGCATGGACGCCGAACAACAACCCGGGTGTGACGGTCTGGGAGCACGGCGGTTCCAACATGGGGGAATGCTCGGCATACCTCGGCTCAACTTTGCATGTGCGCGATGACATCAACCATGTGATCAAGGAGTTCGGGGCGCTCCTCGGTCTGAGCAGCCCCGGTTCGCTCTACTCCGTCCGGGCGCGGCAAGCCACCAGTGCTCCGCCCGCCGCCGAGTGCCTCCCCCGCCAGTTGCCCGGAGGCGGCACTGGCTGACCACGTGCTTTGCATCGCCCATGACCCACGCCCCATCCGGAGGAGACCCACATGAAGCGCTTTGCCGTTGTTTCGACGCTGTTGATCGCTAGCCTTCTCCTGCTCGGAGCTGCTCCCGCCAGCGCGAAGTCCTACGACCCGAACGTAACCCGGGTGGCCAACCCGGCCAACGCGTGCAAGTCCATTCCCGGCTCCGCCGAGTACGCAGGGGTACTGTTCGGGTTCCCCGTCGACACGTCATCGTTCGACTACGCGGCCTGCGTCAAGCTGCTCGCGAAGGGTGACGCCTTCGTCCTCCCGGCGGACGAGTTCGGCTCGCCGTACGCGCAGTGCGATCTGCTGGTGAACGTGTTCGGGGCGTTCAGCTATCCGGCGACCCTGCACAACGACCCCGATGAACCCGAGGACGCGTTCCTGCCCGACCTCACCGTCAAGAACCGTAAGGAGTGCGGCTCGGCGCTGTATGCCTTCCACTCGATCTTCCAGTTCTTCCCGGCCCAGGGCTGACCGTCCCCGGCAATACGCTCGACTGAAACGTTCGGCAGCCAAACTCGCAGTGAGGGCTGCCGGACGTTTCAGTCTGCGGTGCCCGACAGTCTCCGAAGCGCGCCGACCGCCACATCGTGGTCGGTGGTGAACCAGAACGGCGGCAGCGACGAGCGCAGAAACTCGGCGTAGCGCGCCGTCGCCAATCGTGAGTCGAGCACTGCCACGACTCCCCGGTCGGTGGACCGGCGGATCAGCCGCCCGGATCCCTGGGCGAGCATCAGCGCGGCGTGCGCCGCCGACACCGCCATGAACCCGTTGCCGCCGGCATCGCTGACCGCTTGCGCCCGCGCCGACATCAGCGGGTCGTCCGGCCGCGGAAACGGGATGCGGTCGATCACGACCATCTGGCAGGACTCCCCGGGCACATCCACGCCCTGCCACAGTGACAGCGTCCCGAACAGGCAGGTCGACGGGTCGGCCGCGAATTGCGCCACCAGCGCCGCCGTACGGTCCTCGCCCTGACACAGCACAGGCACATCCAGCCGCGAGCGCATCTCCTCGGCAGCCGCCTGGGCGGCGCGCATAGACGAGAACAGCCCGAGGGTTCGCCCGCCGGCGGCTTCTACGAGCGCGGCGAGTTCGTCCATCGACGCCGAGGAAGCGCCGTCCCGGCCCGGCGGCGGCAGCTTCCGGGCGACGTAGAGGATCCCTTGGTTCGCGTAGTCGAACGGCGAGCCGACATCGAGGCCGCGCCACTCCGGCGCATCGTCACCGGTCAGCCCAACCTGCCGGGCGATGGCGTCGAAGCTGCCTCCCAGCTCCAGCGTGGCGCTGGTCATGACCACGGTGCGGTTCCCGAACAGGGCCTCGCGCAGCAGCCCACCAACTGCGAGCGGCGCCACCTTGACCGATGACCCGCGACGCATGTCGTGGTTCACCCAGGTGACGTCGTACGGCGAGTGCGCGGCCAACCGCTCGGCGATGCTGAACACCTCGCCGACAGCCGCCTGGGCAAGCTTGCTCGCTCCGTCCTCGGTGTCCTTGACCGAGGCGAGGCCGGACTGCGCGTTCCGCGCGGCATCGCGGACCAGCGCGACCGCGGTGGCGAGCTGTTCGGGCAGGTCGACGACTCGCCCCTCGGGCAGGGTCGCAACCGCAGCCTCCAGTGCATCTCCCGACGCGAGCAGGTCACCGACCACGTCATCGTCGAGGAGGCGCTTGCTCCGCGTGGCCGCGCGCGAGACCAGCGGCACCGTCAGCTCGCCGGTGGCCACTCCGGTCACCCGGTCGACCAGCTCATGTCCCTCGTCGACGATCACCACGTCGTGCTCGGGCAGCACCTGAAAGTTCTCCAGCGCGTCGATCGCGAGCATCGCGTGGTTGGTCACCACGATCTCCACCTGGGCCGCCCGCCCCCGCGAAAGCTCGGCGAAACACTCCTGGCCGTGCGGGCACTTGAGGGCGCCCAGACACTCGCGTGCGGTGACGCTGACCTGCCGCCAGGCCCGGTCGGTCACCCCGGGCGTGACTTCGTCACGGTCGCCGGTCTCCGTCTCCTCGGCCCAGCCGCGAAGCTGCACGACCTGTCGGCCGAGCTCGGTGGTCGGCGAGGCCTCGAACAGAGCCTCGCCGTCGCCCTCGTCCGGCATCCCGCCGTAGACCTTGTTCTTGCACAGGTAGTTGGACCGACCCTTCAAGATCGCGTACGTCGGGCGCCGGCCCAGGAGCGGCTCGACCGCGTCGATAAGGGCGGGCAGGTCGCGGTCGACGACCTGCTTCTGCAGCGCGATGGTGGCTGTGGCCACCACCACCGGGCCGTCGTGCAGGAGCGCTGGCACCAGGTAGGCGAGGGACTTGCCGGTGCCGGTGCCGGCCTGGACGAGCAGGTGGCGCACGTCGCGCATCGCCGTCTCAACGGCGGCGGCCATCTCGACCTGGCCGGCCCGCTCCACGCCACCGATGGCCGCCACGGCGGCAGCCAGCACCCGTCGTACATCGACATCCGCCGCAACTGGCGACGTCTGGGGCTTGGCTGCTGGCACCGACCGAGGCTAGCCGCTGGCCCTCGGCGCGCCACGCGACAAGAGGCAGGACCACGCAAGGACAGGTAGGTCCGCCCCCTCTCGCGGGGCCTCACCTACCGAACGTGGTCGAACCGGGTGGGAGAGGAGGCGGGGCAGCGGGGCAGCGGGGGCGGGGCGGTCGCTTAGGGTCGTTCGCATGGCGCTTCCTCCGCTGATCCCGCGTTCGGTGCTGTTCGGCAACCCCGACCGGATGTCGCCGTCGCTGTCCCCCGACGGCAGCCGGCTCGGCTTCGTCGCCCCCGAGGACGGCGTCCTGAACATCTGGGTGGGGCCCGCCGACGGCAGCAGGCCCGCGTCGGCGGTCACCCACGACCGGGATCGCGGCATCCGCGACTACCTGTTCTGCCACGACGACCGTCACCTGGTCTATTCGCAGGACACGGCCGGTGACGAGGACTGGCGGCTCTACGCGCTCGACCTGACGAAAGGCGAGTTCCGGCTGCTCACGCCGGAGACCAAGGTGCAGGCGCAGATCATCGCCCACAACCGCTGGCACCCGACGACGATGCTGGTCGCGCTGAACGCAGACAACCCGCAGTTGCACGACCTCTACCGGCTCGATCTGGAGACCGGCACGCTCACACTTGACACCCGCAACCCGGGCTTCGCGTCGTGGCTGGTCGACACCGAGCTGGTGCCGCGAGGCGGGTTCAGCATGCAGGCCGACGGGAGCATGACGCTGATGCGTCGCGTCGGAGTCATCGGTGACGAGTGGGAGCCGCTGCTCGAGATCCCGGCCGACGACGCGACGACCACGGGCGCAATCGGCTTCAACCGCGCGGGCGACGCGCTCTTCCTGCTCACCTCGATGGACGCGAACGCCACGAGGCTGGTGCGGATGGAGTGGAGCGACGGCAGCCGAACGGTGATCAGCGAGGACCCGCAGTACGACGTCGCCGACGTGTGGCGTGACCCGTTGACATGGGAGCCGCAGGCGGTCGTGCTCGACGAGTCGCGCACCCGGGTTGTCGTCCTGGACCCGTCGCTGGAAAACGACGTCAAGCGGCTGCACGAGCTCGGCGACGGCGAACTTGGCATCGGCCGGCAGGACCGGGCGGACCGGAGGTGGCTGGTCTCGGTCGCCCCGTCGGACGGCCCCACTCGGTTCCATCTCTACGACCGCGACTCCGGCGACACGACGTACCTCTTCGCACACAAGGACGCCCTCGACGACTACGAGCTCGCGCCGATGGAGCCGTTCATGTTCGTCTCGCGGGACGGACTGCCCGTGCACGGCTACCTCACGTTTCCGCGCGGCGAGGAGCGAGCATCGCTACCTGCGGTCGTCAACGTGCACGGCGGGCCGTGGGTGCGTGACCGGTGGGGCTACAACTCCGAGGCGCAGTGGCTCGCCAACCGCGGCTACGTATGCGTCCAGGTGAACTACCGGGGGTCGACCGGATACGGCAAGGCGTTCCTCAAGGCCGGCGACAAGCAGTGGGGCCAGGCGATGCACGACGACCTTGTCGACGCGGTGAGCCACGTCGTACAGCAGGGTTGGGTTGACGGGAAGCGGGTCGGGATCAGTGGCGGCTCGTACGGCGGCTACGCGGCGCTCGCGGGCGCGGCGTTCACCCCTGACGTGTTCCGGTGCGCGATCGACTTGGTCGGGCCGTCGAACCTGCTGACGCTGCTCGCATCCATCCCGGATTACTGGGCGCCGATGCGCGCGATGCTCTACCAGCGGGTGGGCAACCTCGAGACCGAGGCCGACATGCTCTGGGAGCGCTCACCCCTCGCCCACGTCGACAAGATCCGCATCCCGGTGCTTGTCGCGCAGGGCGCCAACGACCCGCGCGTCAAGCAAGCCGAGGCCGAGCAGATCGTGGCGGCGCTGATCGAGAAGGGCCTGCCGCACGAGTACCTGCTGTTCGACGACGAGGGCCACGGTCTGGCGAAGCCGGCGAACCGGGAGATCTACTACGACGTCGCCGAGCGGTTCCTCGCCCAGCACCTCGGCGGCCGTAGCGCCTGACCGCAGTGCAGTTCAAGCGCTGCGAAACCGCCCCAGAACGGTCAGCTCGATGCATCCCAGCACAGCTCATTGAGATTTCGGTAAACCAGCGACGGGCCTAGTGCGAGTGTCTGCCATGAGGACAAACCCAGCAGGCTCGCGTCTCGGCAGTCCCTCTCTCGGTCGGCGACCTGCCATGCGCGTTTGCCTGACCACTGCTGTCTTCGTCTTGGCCCTGGCCACCCTTGGAGCGCCGGCTGCCTGGGCCGACGACTCGGTGGCCCCGGCTGACACCACGTCTGCCGCGCCGACGCTGGAAGCAACGTCCACCAGCTCAACCGTTGCGTCGTCCGATGCGAGCGAACCTGCAACGGACGATCCGTCAACCGAGGCGTCAGCGTCCGTTGCCACGCAGGACCCGGTCAGCGAGGAGCCGACTGCAGTTCCAGAGGTGCCGATATCCGAGGCACCGGAAACCGGCGACTCCGAGCCGGTCGAGGCCAGCGGCGGCGAGGGAGGCGGGGCCGCAACGTCCACGGCGGAAGAAGTAGCCGGGACGGAGCAGGCCACCGTCGTGGAGGGGACCCTCGCCGCCGCCGCGGAGGACGCGCGCGACCCGCGCGCTTCCATCGGCGACGTCGACTGCACGAACCTGACGGTGCCGGTGACGCTGGACAACTCGCGGTCGACCGAGACTGTTACCTACCGGGTTCTCGCCGGAGAAGCGTGGCTCGACGAGGGGGGATACAGCTTCCAGGACACGGTTCAGGTCTCCGCCGGTGCCATCCAGACCGTGGTCGTGCCGGTCACCGAGGACAGTGTGGTTGAGGTTCTCGCTCTTGACGTTCCGACTGGCGTCAAATGGGGTCCCATGCTGGCGGACTCGTTCCTCGGGGTCGACTGCGCTGACGATGACGATTCACAAGACCCGCAAGCCAGGATCGGCAGCGTTGACTGCGCACAGATGACCGTGGACGTGACGCTGGACAACAGCCGATCCGAGGACGAGATGACCTACACTGTGACCGTCAGCTTCGCGTTCGAGGATGAGCCAGCCACCTTCGAGGATTACGACCTGCTGGCGGGTGACGTGCAGCCCATCCAGGTGCCCGTCACAGAGAACGTCCCGGTGTACGTGTTCGTCGGCGCCGGCGACGACGCGAATGAAGCCTTCGAGGAGGGCTTCCTCGCGGATGAGCTCTTCCGGGTCAACTGCACGCCAGGGGATGAGCCGCTCGCCAGCATCGGGGAGGTCACCTGCACGAACCTGACCGTGCCGGTGACCCTGGACAACTCCCGGTCCTCACTGAAGTCCTGGTTCGAAATCATCGCGATCGACGAGGAGGAGTTCGGGGACCCTACCTTCTACGACGGATTCTGGGTGGCCGCCGGAGCCCAGCGCGTCGTGCCCGCGCGGGTATCCAACAACGCGCAGGTGGCAGTGACCGTCGGCGACGGCAACCAGTTTGGCGCCTTGGCCCACGAGGTCATCGACGTCAACTGCCCAAGAACCGCAGCTCGGCCGACAGTCGCCGTCGAAGGCGCGAAGCTTCCCCAAACCGGCGGCTTCAAGCTCGCCCTC
>JBDUAP010000279.1:0-3974 GCA_040004585.1 Sporichthyaceae bacterium | reverse complement strand
CGACCGCGATCTGGTTCGTGGTACGTCCGTGTGCACGGGCTACCTCAACTGCCTCGCGGAGTTTGGCGTTGTCCTCAAGCACGGCCTCGGCATTCGCGGATCTACCGCAGGTCTTGGGGCCAGTCCGGGAAGCCCCGATGACGCGCTGCACGCCGCGCCGATCACATGAAAAGTGGCGGTGACCGTCGCGGCGGACTCGGCTGAAGGTGGGTTGCTCGGGATCGTCAGAAGGGGACCTCCGTCGCGAGCAGGCCTTCGCCCTGACCCCGGCCGGCCAGGATTCGGCAGAATTCCACCGCATCGAGCTCGATCGCCGGACCTTCGAGTCCCCACTGCCAGGAGCCGCCGGCGGGGCCGGTCAGCACCAGCGAGCAGGGCTGTTTGTGCCGGCTGGCCCATTCCTTTGCCACCTCGGCGACGAGCTCCCCGTCGTGCGCCGCGGTGAGTTCCATCGTGAGGCCGCCCGCCGCGCATAGTTCGGTGCGGTGGAGCCAGGGGTCGCGGGTCAGGATGACGTCGATGAGGTAACCGAAGGTCCAGCGCTCATAGGGGCTGTCCGGCTTGCCGCCGACTGGTTGGGGGTCCGGCATGGTCCGCGCCCGGACCAACCCTGGCGTCCTGCGCCGGCTCCGCGCTGCCTTGGGAGCGACCTCGGCGAAGCGGTCGATGATCTGCTGCGGGGTCATATCCAAGTGCTCGGAAACCTGCAGGCCCGTGAGCGCGTCGATGAAGACGCCGCCGGCCTTCTTGGCCTTCCGCATCTGCCGGATCTGCTCGCGTAGGGTGGCCGCCATTTCGGCCATGCCGAGCAGGTGTGACGCGAGCGCCCGGACGTCCCACCCCGGGCAACCTGAGGGCCGGGTCCAGGCGTCCGCCGGCATTTGGCGCAGCACGTCGAGGAACCGGTCGTACTCGGTGGCGGCCAGCCGCATCGCCGCGTCGCGGTCGAGGCTTGATCGGCGTATTCCCTGGTCTGTGCTCATGAGCGTTGACATGTCAGCCGACCGGGAGGGCGTGGGCGGACAGCGGGCGGGGATCGGCAGTGCGGCAGCCAAAGCGTTCCTCGTAGACGTCGGCCATCGTGCGTAGCAGGGCGCTGCAATCGCCGTTGTAGGACGAACCGTGCATGACCGCGAGGGTTTGCGGTTCGAGCTCGGCGAGTCGCCGGTAGGTGGCCGGGATCGCTGGCCCGAGCGAGGTCTGACCGAAGACCTCCTCGGCGGCGATCGCGGCGTCGACCAGGTCAGCGTCGGTGACAGCGGGACCGTCGCCGAGCTGGGTGACGAGGTCGCCGCAGAACAGGGTGCGCGATTGCTGCTCGAACAGGATGTGCGACTCCCAGTTGTGCGGCACGTGCGGTGTCGGGATCCCCAGGACACGGTGCTTCAGCCCTGCTCCGCCGATCTCGAGTACTTCGCCGTCGGCGAGGCCCTTAGGCGGCCGGTCGCACAGGTCGTTCAGCGAGAGCATGCACCCGAGGGCGCCGTGGACGACCTGCGCTTGCGGGCTGGCGGCGAGAAGCTCGTTGACCGCGCCGCACTCGTCGGCCTCGACGTGCGCAAAGCTGATCCAGCGCAGCCTCTGCAGCGGTAGCACCTGTCCGATCGCCTCGCTGACAAGGGGAAAGAGGCCCCGCATGCCGGTGTGGTACAGCAACGGCTCCTCGGCGTCGATCAGGAATTGGTTGAACGTGAAGCCCGTGGGTCCGATCTCCGGGATGAAGGTCGAGAGGCGGTAGACGTTGTCCGCGATCTGATTGACGTTCGTCTTCATGACTTCCTCTTTTTCGTCGGTGTGGGTCGCACTGCTCTGTAGTGGGTGGTGTACATGGCCACGAGGGCTGGCAGCACCGACGTGAACGAACCGGTGTCGAACGGCTCGTGCGGGGCGTTGGCGAGCTGACGCGAGATCACGCCGGTGTTGATGGCGGTCCAGGCATTGACCAGCTCATCGAGTGGCACGTCCCGGAGCAGCCCCAGTTGCTGCAACGTCGCGATCCGTTGCCGCGTCAGGCCCAGGGCGACCAGAGCCGGCGCGAAGGCCTCGGCCGACGGCTCCCAGTTGGGCACCGGTCGCCAGAGCATCAGCTGTGCATGGACGGGGTGTTCGACCGACCACCGGACGAACGCCTCCGCACCATCCTGAAGCGCCGTCTCGGGATCGCTGTGAGCATCGACTTCGGGAAGGGTCTGGAGGACCTCGGTGACCATCCGCCAGCCGAGCGCGAAGACCGCGTCATAGACAGCGTTCTTCGACGCGAAGTAGACGTACAGCGAGGGTGGCCGAATGCCCATCCGACGGGCGACCTCGCCGAGCGAGAGCCCGCCGGCGCCCTGCTCCCCCATCACCTGCACTGCTACCTCGATGAGCTGATCGATCGTCTCGGCCCGGCGCACGTGCCGACGATCCGATCTGGTCACGTCGACGGTCATGCGCAGCACGCTACCTAATATTATTAGGAAATCAATAGATAACTAGGAAGTCCGTTGACTCGGTGGTGCCGCCTGGACCGAGCCTCGCCAGACACCGTCATAAGACAATCAAACAAGTAGCCGATGAGCGGGCGGATCGGTTCTGCATCGGCATGCTGCGAAGTGCATCAAATTCCAAGGCCACGGTGGTGTTGATGACACAGCCGGCGAATGTCGAGCAAGCCCGCGCCTGGACGGCGACGAGGGCAACCGCTGGACCGAACACGAGGATGAGCACAACGCATCGGTGCGTCGCCACGATCGTCACATGTTCGAGGCGGCGCGCATCCTCGCTGACGACCACGTTCTCGCCGTTGGCTGCGGCTGCGGGCTGAATACGCGAGGCCGCTGGCCGGGCCGCTCCGGGGTCGCGCTGGGCCTGGACCTGTCGGGACGGATGATCGAGCGAGCCCGGAAGCGCAACCGCCTGGAGGGGCCGGCCAACGTCACCTGCGAGCATGCGGACGCGCCGGTCCATCCATTCGAAGGCCGCACCTTCGACTTGGTGATCAGCCGGTTCGGGGCCATGTTCTTCGCCGATTCGGCCGCCGCCTTCGCCAACATCGGCGGTGCAATGCGATCCGGCGGACGGCTGGCGCTCCTGTCCTGGCAGGAGCTTCGCGAGAACGAGTGGCTCACCGCCATCCGGGCAGCGCTGGCCGCGGGCCGAAGTCTGGCCGAGCCTCCGGCGGGGGCGCTAGGGTCCAAGCCATACCGACGGCGAACGCTCCGTGAGCCGGGGCCGACGAAGGGAAACGTCATGGCGGCGCCGACGACTGATGCCCTGCGGGGTCGGGTGACCGGCCCGGTGATCAGCCCGACGAACCCGGGATACGACGAGGCCAGGACGGTCTACAACGCCATGATCGACCGTCGCCCGGCTGCCGTCGTGCAGTGCGCGGACGCGGCCGACGTCGCCGCGGTGGTGCGGCACGCGGCGGAGACAGGCACGGAGCTCGCCGTGCGGGGCGGCGGGCACAGCGTGCCGGGGTTCGGCACGGCGGATGGAGCGCTGGTCGCCGACCTCTCCGGGCTGTCCGCCGTGACGGTGGATCCGGCCGGGCGGACCGCCCAGGCCGGTGGCGGCGTGACCTGGGCGGGGTTCAACGAGGCCACCGGTGCGCACGGACTGGCGACCACCGGCGGGATCATCTCCACGACCGGGGTCGGCGGGCTCACCCTCGGGGGCGGGATCGGCTACCTCACCCGCGGCTACGGGCTGTCCTGCGACAACCTCCTCTCGGCCCAGGTCGTCACCGCGGACGGGGAGCTCGTCACGGCGAGCGAGGACGAGCACCCGGACCTGTTCTGGGCACTGCGCGGCGGTGGCGGGAACTTCGGGGTCGTGACCGAGTTCACCTTCCGGGTGCACCCGGTGGACGAGATCTACGGCGGCCCGATGTTCTTCGAGCTGTCCGACGGGGCGGCCCTCCTCGCCTACTTCAACGAGTTCATCAAGACCGCGCCGCGCGAGTACGGCGGGTTCCCCGCCTTCCAGATCGC
>JBDUAP010000278.1:0-3984 GCA_040004585.1 Sporichthyaceae bacterium | reverse complement strand
TGAACGCCTTGCCACCGAACGCGCGAAGGAAGGCCGGAAAGTGAGTCAAGTAGCCGGTCGCGTCTGGATAGAACCAGCGAATGACCGGGTCGGCGGTGAACGCCGTGACCAGAACGTCGAGGGCCGTCTGCTCCTCTCCATCTCGGAGGAGGGTGAATTCCAAGGTGCTCACGGAGGATCTCCTCGTCGCGTCCTAGACGCGCCCACTCGATTCGACGCATCTCCGGGTCGAATCGAAGGATACGCGAACCGTAATGCTCCACCGGCGCCCTTCTCGGTGAAGGACGGAGCCATGTCACCACCGAGGCAACCGTTCGCGCTCGGTTCCTGGGCGGTCGACGTCGGCGAGGTTGACTGCTCGGCCCAGGACGGAGTCGAACATCGACGTCGTCAACCGGCCAGTAAATGTGTTCTGCTGGCTCGGGTGGTACGTGCCGAGCAGCCGGTACGGCCCAACGACCGCCTCCGCCCCATGAGAGAACCGTGGCCGCGGCCGCACCTCTTGGCCGAGCGCGTCGAGCGCGCGAAGGGCGGCGTCCCAGCCGAACTGACCGAGCGCGACGAGTACCCGGACCTCGGTCAACATCCGAATCTCCCGGACCAGGAACGGGAGACAGGAGTCGCGCTCCTCGACGGTCGGCTCATTCGCCGGAGGTGCGCACCGCACCGCGGCCGCGATGTACACGTCGGTCAGGGTCAGGCCGTCATCGGCGCGGCGCGAGACCGGGCGGTCAGAAAGACCCTGTGCGTGGAGGCCGCGAAACAGGAAGTCACCCGAGGCATCGCCGGTGAAGACCCGTCCGGTCCTGTTTCCGCCATGGGCCGCCGGCGCCAGGCCCACCAACAGGATCCGCCCGTCCGGGTCGCCGAACCCGGGGACCGGCCGGCCCCAGTACGTCTCGTCGCGGAACCGGGCGACCTTCTCACGGGCGACATGTTCACGCCATTCGACCAGGCGCGGGCAGCGCCGGCACGTGATGATCTCGGCGGTCAACGCGGCCAGCGCCGCCCGGTCGGTCATGGGCCCGGCATCCGGCCTAAGTCAGCAGCAGCTTGTCGAGCCGCCGCGACGTGACGGCCAGCCCGACCACTCCCATAATCGTCAGATACGCGACGTGGACCAGCAGGATCGGCGAGATGGCCCCGACCGTCAGCGACCGGATCAGGTCGACGCCCTGGTAGAGCGGCGTCAGCCGGATGAAGAGCTGGAGTCCTTCGGGGTACGCGTCGATCGGAAAGAACGTGCCGGAGAACAGGAACAAGGGCAGGACCACGAGCTGGATCAGGTCGAAGTCCTGCCACGTCTTCATGAACGAGGTGGCGGCCATCCCGACCGCGCCGAACGCGAACCCGACGAGGAGCGCCGCGGGCACGGCGAGGATCACCCATGGCGAAATGAACAGGCCGAGCACGAGCATCACGCCCATGAACCCGACCGCGTAGAGCCCGCCCCGGATCAGCGCCCAGCCGAGTTCGCCAAGGGCGATGTCGCCGGGCGACAGCGGGGTCGACAGGATCGAGGTGAATGTCTTGTTGTACCTGAGCTTGAAGAAGAAGTTGAAGGTGCTCTCGTTGATCGCCCCGTTCATCGCCGCGCTGGCAAGCAGCGCCGGCGCCACGAACAGCTGGTAGCTGATCTCCTGCCCGCCTGGCCCCGGCACGGTCCCGATCAGCGAACCCAGGCCGAAGCCGATCCCGAGCAGATAGAAGAGGGGTTCGAAGAAGCCCGATAACAGGACGAGCCAGCCGTGCTTGTAGACGTACAGGTTGCGCTCGATCAGGCGCACGGAGCGTCGGCTGCCGAGAGTGAAGGTGGGAAGGACCCGCATCGCGGTCATCCGCGTACCAGCGTTCGGCGGATATTCCGCACGGTCAGGTAGCCCCCGACCACCGCCAGCACCGTCAGGTACGTGACGTGGATGAGCGCAGCGATCGGGTCGTCGGCGATCGTCCCGAGCGAGAGCCCGCGGGTGAGGGCCACACCGTGGAAGAGCGGCGTCAACCAGGCCAGCACCTGGATCGGCTCGGGCAGCGAACTGATCGGGAAGAACGTGCCTGAGAACAGGAAGAGCGGGTTGATCCCGAAGCGGAAGATGGCGGCGAACTTGCTTGGTGTCTTCTGGGTCGCGGAGAAGGCGGCGATCGGCGTCGCGAATGCCATCCCGGTCAGGATCGCGGCAGGGATCGCCAGCACGATGAGCGGCGACTGGGCGGCTCCGAACAGGATGATGACCAGCGTGAAGATCGAGCAGATGAGCGTCAGCCGCGCCGCCATCCAGGCCATATTGCCGATCGCGATGTCGCGCGGTGAGATCGGCGTCGCGTACATCGCGTGGAAGGTCTTGCTCCAGACGAGCCCGCCCATAATCGGGAAGGTCGCCTCGAACGACGCCGCCTGCATCGCGGTCGCCGCCAGGAGGCCGGGAGCCAGGAAGACCAGGTATGGCACGCCACCAAGTGCGGACATCGACTCGGGCGAGCCGTCGGCGCCGAGCCCGAGGCCCATCGCGGTCAGGAACATGACCGGCGACAGGAACGAGGTGAAGATCGACGAACGGAAGGTGCGCCTGTACTGGAGGAATCGGTGCTCGAAGACACGACCGGCGGTCGACCGAGGGTGGGCCAGCGAGGACATGGGCAGCCTTACTCGATCAGCGAGCGGCCGGTCAGGCGCAGGAAGACGTCCTCCAGCGACGACCGGCGAACCAGCACCGTCTCGGGCTTGAGCCCGCGCTGGTGGACCGCGACGGCGGCGGCCTCGCCGTCGTCGGCGTAGAGCAGCACTCGATCGGGGAGGTGCTCGACGCGCTGGGCGATCCCGTCGAGCTGCCCGTCGAGCGTCTCGGCGATCCCGGGTGCGAAGCGCAGCTCGGTCACCTCGCGGGTCGAGTACTGCTCGATCAGCGCGCGCGGGCTGCCCTCGGCGACGATCTTGGCCTTGTCCATGACGACGAGGCGGTCGCACAGCTGTTCCGCCTCGTCCATGTAGTGGGTCGTCAGGACGAGCGTCACGCCGCGCTGCTTCAGGCGGTAGAGGCGGTCCCACAGCAGGTGGCGTGCCTGCGGGTCGAGCCCGGTCGTCGGCTCGTCGAGGAGGAGGACCGTCGGTTCGTTGATGAGCGAGCGCGCAATTGTCAGGCGTCGCTTCATCCCGCCGGACAGCGGCTCGACCTGGTCGTTGGCACGCTCGGTCAGCTGGGTGAACTCGAGCAGCTCGTCGGCGCGCCGGCCGACCTCGGCACGCGACAACCCGAAGTAACGGCCGTAGATCGACAGGTTCTCGCGGACCGTCAGCTCGACATCGAGCGTGTCCTGCTGCGGCACGACACCGAGGTTCGCCCTGATCTGCGAACCGTGGGTCGCCGGGTCCATCCCCATCACCTCGAGGACGCCGCTCGTGATCGGGGAGACGCAGCCGATCATCCGCATCGTAGAGGTCTTGCCGGCCCCGTTCGGCCCCAGAAATCCGAACGATTCGCCGGCCGCGACGTCGAAGTCGATGGCGTCGACGGCCGTGAAATCGCCGAAGGTCTTGGTCAGTCGGCGGGCATGGATGAGCGAGGGCGGAGTATCGGGCATGGGGGCGCATGGTACCGCAGACGCCTCCGCGGGGCGGCCGGGGCGGCGGAAAACCGGCCGATGACACCTTCCCGAAACATGCTACGATGCGGTAGCACATCCACTTCGCCGAGGCGGCGCTCAGAACTGCGAGGCAGATCATGGCGATCATCCCCGAACCGGTCACGAAACTGCTCGACGCCGCGCTCGTTGCCGAGCTGACGGTCATCGACGGCAACGGACGGCCTGTCACCTACCCGCTCATTCCGTTGTGGGACGGCGAGAAGGTCTACCTGACGTCGTCGACGCTGTTCAGCCGCAAGCTCGAGCACATCCGCGGCAACCCCAAGGTCTCGCTCTCGATCACCGATCCGGTCGCGGTCGGCGGTGCCCCCGGCCGGGCCACGATCCAGGGCGACGCCCGGG
>JBDUAP010000277.1:0-4042 GCA_040004585.1 Sporichthyaceae bacterium | reverse complement strand
TGCCCTTGGTGATCGCCTTGGTGGTGTTGCCGACCGCGTCGAGGTCGGTGAGCACGCGCGCGCCCGCCTCGTCGATGTCACCGGACATCTCGGCGATGCCCTGCGCGTTGTCCGAGATCGGCCCGAAGGTGTCCATCGCGACGATGACGCCGACCGTAGTCAGCAGACCGGTGCCGGCGAGCGCGACGCAGAAGAGACCGAGGATGACCGAGCCGCCGCCGAGCAGGTAGGCACCGAAGACGGCGCTCCCGATGAGCAGCGCGGTATAGACGGCCGACTCGAGACCGACCGTGAAGCCGGCCAGGATGACCGTCGCCGGGCCGGTGAGCGAGGTGCGCCCGATGTCCTGGACGGGGCGCGAGGCACTCTCCGTGAAATAGCCCGTCAGCTTCTGGATGATCGAAGCAAGCGCGATGCCGATGACCACGGCACCGATCGCCAGCAGCCGCGGGTCACGGTCGCCCGCGTCGGCGACGATGTCCTGCGGGACGTTGGCCAGATCCGACAGCTTGCCCGGCAGGTAGACGAACGCCGCCAGCGCACAGAGAACGGCAGAGATCCCGGCCGAGGTGAAGAAGGCCCGGTTGATGGCCTGCATGCCGCTGCGGTCGGTCGGACGCAGCCGGGTCAGGAACACACCGATGATCGCCGTAATGACCCCGATGGCCGGCACGATGAGCGGGAAGACGAGGCCCTCCTCGCCGAACGCGGCCTTGCCGAGGATCAGCGCCGCGACCAGCATCACGGCGTAGGACTCGAACAGGTCGGCAGCCATGCCGGCGCAGTCACCGACGTTGTCACCCACGTTGTCGGCGATGGTCGCGGCGTTGCGGGGGTCGTCCTCGGGGATGCCCTGCTCCACCTTGCCGACCAGGTCGGCGCCCACATCGGCGGCTTTGGTGAAGATGCCGCCGCCGACCCGGATGAACATGGCGAGCAGCGCGGCGCCGAAGCCGAAGCCCTCGAGCACCGTGGGGGCGTTGCCCTGGTAGATGAACACGACGGTGGCGGCGCCGAAGAGACCGAGCCCGACGGTGAGGAAGCCGACCACGCCACCGGTGCGGAACGCGATCTGCATCGCGGTGGCGGCGCCGTCGGCCGCCCGGGCGGCCGCGGCCACCCGGACGTTGGCGCGAGTGGCCAGCCCCATCCCGGCGTACGCGATGAACGCGGAGAAGGACGCGCCGACGACGAAGAACAACGAGCGCCCCACGCGGACGGACGTCTCGTCCGCAGGCAGGAGGCTCAGCAGGATGAGGGCCAGCACCGCGAACCCGGCGAGCGTCTTGAACTGGCGGGTGAGGAACGCGGACGCACCCTCCTGCACAGCGGCCGCGATGGTCTGCATCTTCTCGGTGCCCTGGCCCGCAGCCAGGACGGTGCGACGCAGCGCCACCGCGAAGCCCAGTGCCACGAGCGCGATGACCGCGACCACCACGATGTAGCTGAGGTTGGCCCCGGTCAGATCGAGCTGCTCGCCGCTGGCGGCAAGGGTGAGCCCCGACATTGGTCCTCCTCGACGGCGGGCACGCACAGGCGCCCGAACAAAGTCACAACTGCGCCTGGGACGGCCAGGAACCACCGAACCTGCACCGAGAGCCGTTGCCGGTGGTCCGACCGGCGCGCCCGGAGTTTACGCAGGGCGATATGTCAGGACCAAACCGGGTTGGGCGTCCGACCGTCAGACGGAGATGGGCCAACTCATCGTCACGACGACTCCGCGGTCGCGCCCCGGCGCGACCTCGACGTCCTCGACCAGCCCGGTGATCACGGCCAGGCCCACCTCGGGGATCACCAGTTCCTGGTCAGGATCAGTCGACTCGGCCGCCGAGGCCGCCAGGTCGGCGAGGGTCCCCTGCTCCTCGCGCTGCCCCTGCGGCGCCTCGTCGGTCACGGCGACGCTGAAGGCTTTCTCGTCGTCGATGAGGGTGACCATGACCGGGACCTCGGGGCAGTGCCGGCGGTGCAGGTGGACGGCGCGGGAGCAGGCTTCTCCGACGGCGAGCCGCACCTCGTCGAGGACGGCCTCATCGACTCCGGAGCGGCGGGCGACGGCAGCGGCAACCAGCCGGGCAGTGCGTACGTGAGCAGGAAGTGCGCTGAACCGAAGCTCGACCGTTGCCACGCTCACCTTCCTCCTGGGGGCACTGCTGTGTGGGGGTGCTGGAGTCAGTCACTCGGTGGCGCTGACTGCTTCCTCGACGGAGGAGTGGATCGGGAAGACCTTGGTCAGGCCGGTGATGCGGAAGATCTTGAGGATGCGCTCCTGCGTGCACACCAGCCGCAGCGAGCCGTCGTGCGCGCGGACCCGCTTGAGACCGCCGACCAGGACACCGAGGCCGGTGGAGTCGAGGAAGTCGACCCGTTCCATGTCAACGATGAGGTGGTACTTGCCGTCAGCCACCAGGTCCACGAGCTGCTCGCGAAGGCGCGGGGCGGTGTAGACGTCGATCTCGCCGCCCACCTCGACGACGGTGCGGTCACCCTCAGAACGGGTCGAGAGAGACAGGTCCACAAGTCCTCCATGCGCCTGGCTGGTCGTACCAACAGTCGGACGAAACCGGCCGCTGCTTGGCCGGTGCCTGCGCATTCAACCATCCCCCGGGCGAATCGTGCCTGGGTGGCACACTTCGACACGTGCCCCAGCCGTCGCCAGCGCCAGCGCTGCGAGGGGCACGAGGCACGGCGACAGACCCCGAGGCCACGCTCGCCGCACTGCTGCTCGGCCCCGGCCGGAGCAGCCGGCTGACCCACGTGGAGCGGGTCCCGGCCCGTCCGGGCGCCCTGGCGGACTGGCCGGCGTGGGCGCATCCCGACCTGGTCGCTGCCCTGGTCGCCTCCGGCGTGCATCGGCCCTGGCTGCACCAGGTCCAGGCCGCCGAGCTGGCCCACGCCGGTCGCTCGGTCGTGCTCTCGACCGGCACCGCGTCCGGCAAGTCGCTGGCCTACCTCCTACCGGCGCTGACGGCGAGCTTGGACGCGGCCGGCGCAACCGCTCTCGCCGGATCCCCGACGACGCTCTACCTCTCGCCGACCAAGGCACTCGCCGCCGACCAGCTGCGCGCGGTCGAGACCCTGGGGCTGTCCGAGGTGCGGGCGGCGACCTTCGACGGCGACACCGAGACCGAGGCCCGCGACTGGATCCGGCGGCACTCGTCGTACGTGCTGACCAACCCCGACATGCTGCATCACTCGATGCTCCCCCGGCACCCGCGGTGGGCCGGCTTCCTGCGCCGCCTCGACTACGTCGTGGTCGACGAGTGCCATCACTACCGGGGCGTGTTCGGCTCGCACGTCGCGACGATCCTGCGGCGGCTGCGGCGGGTGTGCGCCCACTACGGCAGCGACCCGACGTTCGTGCTGGCGTCGGCGACCGTCTCCGACCCGGCCGAGTCCGCCAGCCGGCTGGTCGGCCTGCCGGTCGAGGCGGTCGATGTCGATGCGTCGCCGCGCGGGGAGACGGTGTTCGGGCTGTGGGAGCCGCCGTTGACCGAGCTGGCGGGAGAGCGTGGGGCGCCGGTACGACGTGCGGCGACCGCCGAGGTCGGTGACCTTCTCGCCGACCTGGTCGCCGAAGGCGTGCGGACCGTCGCGTTCGTGCGGTCCCGGCGGGCCGCTGAGTCGGTCGCGGCGAATGCCCGGCGGCTGCTCGACGAGGTCGAGCCGGGCCTGTCTGCGCGGGTGGCGGCCTACCGCGCCGGCTACCTGCCCGAGGAGCGCCGGGCCCTCGAGCGGGCGCTGCAGAGCGGGGAGCTGCTCGGCGTCGCCTCCACCAACGCGCTGGAGCTCGGCGTAGACATCGCCGGGCTGGACGCGGTCCTGCTCACCGGCTACCCCGGCACGCGGGCGTCGCTGTGGCAGCAGGCGGGGCGGGCGGGGCGCGGGGCACAGGGCGCGCTTGCGGTGCTGGTGGCGCGTGACGACCCGCTCGACACGTACCTCACCCACCACCCGGAGGCGCTGTTCGGCCGCCCGGTCGAGGCCACCGTCTTCGACCCGGCCAACCCCTACGTGCTCGCGCCGCACCTGTGCGCCGCCGCGG
>JBDUAP010000029.1:0-13722 GCA_040004585.1 Sporichthyaceae bacterium | reverse complement strand
GAGAAACGAGAACGCCGATCTGGCAGCCGGATACGCACGGGTGCTGGTGCTGTCAGCATTCGGCGGCAGATCACGGCATCCGCGGGGCTGGGGCATGGATCTCGCCACACAGATCGACGAACTACGCGCACGCGGCAGCAGAGTCGAGACGATCTCCCCGGATAGCGACTCCAAGCACATGTTCGGCGCCAATGCGATGGATCTGTCGACGCGTCCGCCCGCTGCCCGAGCCGGTTACAACCAAGGCAGAGCCCTCGCCGAGCAGCTCACCAAATTCTGGCGCTGACGCCTACAACGAGATGGCTCGACGAGCTCGAGTCGGGCGAGCATTGCTCGGCATACGGCACGCTCGTCGAGCAGACGAACATTCCGTTGGGCCGCGGGGTTGAGGTCGGGTGCGGCAGCGACTCAATGGCGGAACAGAGCATCAACGTCCGGCAGACGTTCGAACCGGGAGAACGTCCCCGCGTCGACGATCTCCCGTGCTGCCTCGAGGAATCCAGCCCAGGCGGTGCGCGCGAGAGTGCCCCCCACGCTGATCCGTCGTACGCCGAGTGTTGCCGCCTCGGCGACCGTGATGAACGGAGCGTTGATCAACAGGTTGACCGGTTTGGGTGACACCGCCTCGATGATCGCCGCGACATGCTCGACAGTGGTAATCCGCGGAGCGTAAAGGCAGTCGGCGCCGGCCTCCGAGTAGGCGCGCAACCGTCGGATCGTCTCGTCGATGTCAGGGCGCCCGACGACGAAGCCTTCGGAGCGACCAGTCAGAACGACGCCCGTTCCACTTTCGTCGATCGCTTGGCGCGCCGCCCGGACCCGCTCGACCGCGAGATCGAAGTCATGGAGCGGATGCGACTCGTCGCCGGTGGAGTCCTCAATCGAGAGCCCGGCGATCCCTGTCGCAGTCGCGAGCTTCACGTTCTCGCGGACGTGCTGCGGATCAACGGCGAAGCCACCCTCGAAGTCTGCATTCACCGGAACATGCACGGCGTCCACGACGACACGAAGGTGCTCGAGCATCTGATCGAGCCCGACACCGTTGTCGGCACGACCCAATGTCCATGCGAATCCGGCACTCGTCGTCGCGAGCGCCTTGAAGCCGAGCTGTTCCAAGGCGCGCGCACTGCCCGCGTCCCAGGGGTTCGGCATCACGAAGCAACCGGCGGAGTGCAGTTGCCGAAACGCAGCTACCCGATCGTCTTGAACGCTCATGCCACACCTCTTCCATCGTCAGGCACCGGATGCGCCCTTGGCGACGTCGCTGATGATCGTGGCCAGCTCCTGGGGACGTGACCACATCGGCCAGTGGCTGGTCGGCAGGTCGACCCAGGTGATGTCGCGCAGATCCGAGATGCCGGCGAGGAACGCCCATTCGGGGTGTTCCTTCGCGTAGGTCTGGTAGGCCTCGGATGTGAAGCCCGTCGCGATGATCGTGGTCGGGATGTCTCGACGAGCGTCGTTCGTCAGCTCCGCGCCTTCGCGCAGGACGCCAGCCGGCTCCGGAAGCGCGCGCGTTCGGAATGTCTCGAGCTGCTCCTCGGTGAGACCGTCAAGGTTCTCCTCCTCCTTGATCTCGTCCCAGTTGAACGGCTTCTCGCTGCCCTCCAAGTCGGGATCCAACGCGCCCTTCCCCGGTGCGGAGTCGACGTAGACCATGGCCGCAATGAGTTCGGGCACCCGGTCAGTCGCGGCATAGCCGGAGAATCCGGTTCCGCTGTGCACGACGAGAACGACCGGCCGGTCGGCTGCCTCGACCGCCGCACAGATCGCGCCGACGTGATCGGCGAACGTGATGGAGGACCGGTCGGCGTCGGCCGACTCAAGACCCGGCAGCGTCAGGGCAGTGACGACGTGGCCGTCGGCGAGCAGCGCGTCGGCGACTTCGTCCCACGCCCACGCACCGAGCCAGAATCCGGGAACCAGGATGATCGGTGTAGTGGTCATGCCCCAAAACTAGAGTCCGCCGCCGACAGGCCGCAGCCCGGCCCTCACACTGAGGGCGAGGCGAACCAGATGGTCCGCTTCTCCCAACGACCAGGCCCGAGACGGCGCCCCGAACACACGAGGATGGCGAGCTGCGGGGGGCCGTCCGTGACGTAGTAGAGCGGCATGTCCATATCGGCGGGAACCTCTATCCGCTCAGTCACCCGGTAGCACAGCCGCAGCCGCGGCTGGGCACCGCGCACGACAATCCGGCCGCCCACGTGCAGGTCGGCCAGCAGGTGGTTGCCCAGCGCACTGCCGTCCGGCCAGGTGTGCGTATTGAGCAACACGTTGCCCGCGGGGTCTCCGGGCCGGATGCCCTGCTCGCGGTCCCAGGCGAACACGGCCTTCCCACGGGTGGTGAGCGGAGGTACTCCCGGCACCCCGTCCACATCGCGAGGAGGGTGCACCACGGAGACGCCCTTCGTGATCCCGGGAACCACGATCGTCCGAGGGGCGAAATCGCGAATGGCCGTGGCACACGTGGGGCGCGGAGTCGGCGTCGGCGTCGGCGTCGGCGTGGGCTGCGTACCCGCGGACTTGAGTACGACGGGGGCCGGACCCGGTGAGGCGCCCGCTGGGTCTCGCCCGGTGCCGATCATCCAGGCGCCGAAAGCCACGATCATCGCCACGGCCATGACCATCGCCCATGTCACCTGCGCACGGGTTGGTCGGGGAGTCATAGCCGAAGGGTACGACGGCAACGCCGGTTCCGGATCGACTCCGGATCGACTGGTCGTTCTGGGTGAGGCACGAGCCGATCCCCTACACCCACCGGTTTGTGGCCAGCCCCGATACGGGACGGAAGATGGCCGGCGCGCTCATCCTGCGGGCTCTTCTCCGACAACGCCATCGACCGGATTACCAGAGCGCGCGCTGGCTGAAAGCGTCGGTCATCGTCGTGCGCATCACGCCGTGCGGCTGACGACCACGTCGCAAAGCGACTCCAGCGCCTCGCGGACAGGCCCTGCAGGCAACGGGCTGAGCACCGATCGGGCGTCGTCGGCCCAGCTGCGGAGGTCACCGCGCGCGGCGTCCATGGCGGCGTTCTCGCGGAGCAGGCCGAGAGCCTCCTTGTGCAAGGTCTCGTCCTCGAGGTCGCCGTCGAGCAGCTCCAAGAGCCGGGCGTCAGCCGGGTTGTTCGCACGACGTACGTGCAGCACCGGCAGGGTGGGCACTCCCTCGCGCAGGTCGGTGCCGGGTGTCTTCCCGGACACCGACGAGTCCGAGGCCACGTCGAGCAGATCATCGGAGAGCTGGAAGGCGACCCCGATGCGCTCCCCGAAGCGGGTCATCACCTCGACCGCCGGCTCCCCCGCCCCGGAGAGCAGGGCGCCGAAGCGGCCCGACGTCGCGATCAGGGAGCCGGTCTTGTCAGCAACCACCGACATGTAGTGGTCGACCGGGTCGTCGGAGGACCCCGGCCCGACAGTCTCGCGGATCTGCCCGGTCACCAGCCGCTCGAACGTGCGAGCCTGCAACCGCACCGCCTCAGGTCCCAGGTCGGCCAGGATGTCCGAGGCACGGGCGAACAGGAAGTCGCCGGTCAGGATCGCGACGTTGTTGTCCCAGCGGGCGTTCGCGCTGGCCGCCCCACGTCGCAGCGACGCCTCGTCCATCACGTCGTCGTGGTAGAGCGTTGCGAGGTGCGTCAGCTCGACCACAACAGCAGCGGGTACGACGCCAGCCGCTCGCGGATCGCCGAACTGCGCTGCGAGCAGGACGAGCAGCGGGCGGAACCGCTTGCCGCCCGCTTCGACCAGGTGGCGCGACGTCTCGGTCACGAACGGGTAGTCGCTCTTGACCGTGCTGCGCATCAGCTCCTCGACCGCTTCCATGCCGAGACGCAGGTCAGCCTCCAGGGCGGCATCGCCCGTCGGCATCCCCCACGGACCAGCGGTGATCACGGAACTCCCTGTCGGTCAGCGAACGAACTGCGAGGCCTGGCTGGCAAGGTCGAGGACCTGGGTCGGCAGCACCCCGAGAACCACGGTAACCGCAACAGCGATCGCGACCGTCATCGTGGTCAGCACGCTGGGCACAACGACGCTCGGCCCGTCGGGTGACGGCTCGGAGAAGAACATCAGCACGATGACGCGGACGTAGAAGAACGCGGTGACCGCACTCATCACAACGCCGACGATGACAAGGGGGGTTGCACCGCCCTCGATGGCCGCCGAGAACACTGCGAACTTTGCGGTGAATCCGCTGGTCAGCGGGATACCGGCGAACGCCAGCAGGAACAGCGCGAAGACGCCAGCCACCAGTGGCGAACGTCGCCCGAGGCCGGCCCATTGCGACAGATGCGTCGCCTCACCGGCAGAGTCACGGACCAACGTGACCACCGCGAACGCTCCGATCGTCGTGAAACCGTAAGCGACCAGGTAGAAGAGCACACTGGAGACGCCGAGAACCTCACCACTCTTTGCGCTGATGGTGTCCGTCGCCACCAGTCCGGTGAGGATGAAGCCCGTGTGCGCGATCGAGGAGTAGGCGAGCATCCGCTTCACATCGGTCTGCGTCAGAGCCACGACCGACCCGACCACCATGGTCAGGATCGCGATCGCCCACATCATCGGTTCCCAGTCCCACGCCAGCCCGCCGAGTCCGACATAGAACAGCCGCAGCAAGGCACCGAACGCCGCGACCTTCGTGCACGCAGCCATGAACCCGGTGATCGGGGTCGGAGCGCCCTGGTAGACGTCCGGCGTCCACGCGTGGAACGGGGCCGCGCCCACCTTGAAGAGCAGCCCGACGGCGACCAGGGCAGTGCCGACCAGCAGCAAACCGTCGGCACCAGAGTTCTTGCTGACGGCGTCGGCGATCCCCGAGAGCCGCACCGTACCGGCGTAGCCGTAGAGCAGCGCCACGCCGTACAGGAAGAACGCCGAGGAGAACGCGCCTAGCAGGAAGTACTTCAGCGACGCCTCCTGCGAGAGCAGCCGCCGCCGACGTGCGAGTCCGCACAGCAGGTAGAGCGGCAGCGACAGCACCTCGAGCGCCACGAACATCGTCAGCAGGTCGTTGGCCGCGGGGAACATCAGCATGCCACCGACCGTGAACATCAACAGCGGGAAGATCTCCGTCTGCGTGACGCCCGTGGCCGTCAGCGTGCGCTCGTGCTCCGACCCCGGCATCGACGAGCCGGCCGACGTGAATGGACCGCCGGTATCCAGCGTCTGCTCGGCCGTCGCCAGCAGACCGGTGAGCGCGAGGACAAGGATCGTGCCCTGGAGGAACTGCGCCGGCCCGTCCACAGCGATGGCACCCTGCGCAACGACGGCGACATCACCGGCCTTCAGCACCAGTGCGACGAAGGCCGCGATCAAACCTGCCGCAGCCAACCCGAACTGCGCCTCGTGCCGCCACCAGCGTGGCATGAACGCCTCGACCAGAACGCCGACGATCGCGACACCGAAGACGATGAGCATCGGCGCCAACAGCCCGTAGTCAATGCTGGGGGTGTCGAACGACGCGGCGGCAAGCTGCATCGGCGCGATGGTCAGGGCGCTCACCTGTTCGTTCCTTCGGCAGCCGGTACGACGGGCTTGGGATCACTCGTGCCGACCTGCTGCATCGTCCGTTCGATCGAGGGGTTGATGACGTCGAGCAGCGGCTTGGGATAGAAGCCCAAGGCGATGATCACCGCGATCAACGGGGCGACCACGGCGATCTCGCGCCGAGTGAGGTCGCGCCACTGGGAGGTGGACTCGGTGGGCTCACCGGTCATCGTGCGCTGGTACATCAGCAGGATGTAGACCGACGCAAGGATGATGCCAAAGGTCGCCAGCACAGCGGCGACCTGGTAGCGCGGGAACGTGCCCACCAGCACCAGGAACTCGCTGATGAAGGTGGACAGCCCCGGCAGGGCGAGGCTGGACAGGCCGGCGACCAGGAACGTCCCCGCCAGCACGGGCGCGACCCGCTGCACGCCCCCGTAGTCAGCGATGAGGCGCGAGCCCCGCCGGCTGATCATGAAGCCGGCGATGAGGAACAGCGCCGCGGTCGAGAAGCCGTGGTTGAACATGTACAGCGTCGAGCCCGACGACGCGGTCGTGGTCAGCGCGAAGATGCCCAAGGTGATGAATCCGAAGTGCGAGATCGACGTGTAGGCGATCAGCCGCTTGATGTCGGTCTGGCCGATCGCGACGAGCGCTCCGTAGAGGATGCCGATCACGGCCAGCGCGATCACCACCGGCGCCGCCCAGCGCGAGGCATCGGGGAACAGCGGCAGGCAGAGCCGGATCATCCCGAACGTGCCGACCTTGTCGAGCACGCCCACCAGCAGCACCGCGCCGCCCGGGGGTGACTCGGCCGCGGCGTCGGGCAGCCAGGTGTGCACCGGCCACAGCGGCGCCTTGATGGCAAAGGCGACGAAGAAGCCCAGGAACAGAAACCGTTCAGTCTTGGGCGCGATGTCCAGGCCGAGCAGGTTCTCGAACAGGAACGCCTGGCTGCCACCGTCGGACACGACGAACAGGCCGATCACCGCAGCCAGCATCAGCAGGCCGCCGAACAGGCTGTAGAGCAGGAACTTCACCGCGGCGTAGGAACGCTGCGCTCCGCCGTAGGACCCGATGATGAAGTACATCGGGATCAACATGGCCTCGAAGAACACGTAGAACAGGAACACGTCGGTCGCGGCGAACACGCCGATCATGAACGTCTCGAGCAGCAGGAACAGCGCGAAGTAGGTGCCGACGGGTCGACGAGCGCGGTAGGCATCGTGCCAGGACGCCAGGATGCAGATCGGCGTGAGCACCGTTGCCAGCGCGATCAGAACCAACGCGATGCCGTCGACGCCAACCGCGTAACTCACGCCGAACTGCGGGATCCACTGGTGGGTCTCCGCGAACTGGAACTGTGTCTTGCTGGTTGGGTCGAACCGCACCGCGAGCACAACCGTCAGGGCCAACACGACCAACGAGACGCCCAGCGCCACCTGCTTGGCCAGCAGGGCCCGGGTCCCCGGGAGGGCGGCCACCACGACCGAGCCCACCAGGGGCACCGCGCCGAGGGTCGTCAGCCAGGGGAAGTCGGTCACTTAGAGCCTCACCAGCAGCATCGCGGCAACCACGAGGACGGCGCCCCCGAGCATCGTCAGGGCATAGGAGCGGACGAACCCGGTCTGCAGCCGGCGGAACCGCCCGGACGTCCCGCCGATCAATGCTGCTAGCCCGTTGACCGCACCGTCGACGCCACGGTTGTCGAAGAACACCAGCGATCGGGTGAGGTATTGACCCGGTCGCATGAACAGCGACTCGTTGACCGCGTCCTGGTAGAGGTCGCGGCGCGCGGCGCGGGTGGCGAACGACCCGACCGGCGCCGTTCTGGGCACCGGGCGGCGCAGGTACATCGCTGCCGCGAGCCCCGCGCCGACCAGGACGAGGACCACTGTCAACGTGGTCAGCAGCCAGACGGCCAGCACCGGAGCCTTCTCGGCGTGCGTGCCGACGACGGGCTCCAGCCAGTGCTGGATCGCGCCGGTTGGCCCGAGCAGGAGTCCGAGCAGGGCCGATCCGACCGCCAGCACCATCAGCGGCACCGTCATGAGCTTCGGCGACTCGTGCGGGTGGACGTCGTCCTCCCAGCGCCGCTCGCCGTGGAACGTCATCACGAACAGCCGGGTCATGTAGAACGCGGTGATGCCGGCACCGATCAGCGCAGCCATGCCGAAGACCCACGGCCGCCAGCCATCGCCGACGAACGCCGCCTCGATGATCTTGTCCTTGCTCCAGAACCCGGACAGGCCGGGGAACCCGATGATCGCCAGCCAGCCCAGGGCGAAGGTGATCCAGGTGACCTTCATGACGGCCGACAGCCCGCCGTACCGCCGCATGTCCACCCGGTCCTTCATGCCATGCATCACCGAGCCGGCACCGAGGAACATCCCGGCCTTGAAGAAGCCGTGCGTCAGCAGGTGGAAGATCGCGAACGCATAGCCCACCGGGCCGAGACCGGCGGCCAGCATCATGTAACCGATCTGGCTCATCGTCGACGCGGCCAGCGCCTTCTTGATGTCGTCCTTCGCCGTGCCGACGATCGCCCCGAACAGCAACGTGATGGCACCGACTACGGCAACGGCCAGCTGGGCGTTCGGCGCACCCTCGAATATCGGCGCGGACCGGATGATGAGGTAGACCCCCGCCGTCACCATCGTTGCGGCATGGATCAGCGCGGACACCGGCGTCGGACCGGCCATCGCGTCACCGAGCCAGGACTGCAACGGGAACTGTGCCGACTTGCCGCATGCACCGAGCAGCAGCATCAGCCCCATCACGGTGAGAGCCGCCTCGCTTGCGCCCTCCGCGCTGGAGAACACGTCGGCGAAGCTCACGCTGCCGAACTGCCAGAACATGATCATGATGGCGACCGACAGGCCGAAGTCACCGACCCGGTTGACCACGAACGCCTTCTTCGCCGCCGCGGCGTAGGCCGGGACGTAGCTCCAGAACCCGATCAACAGGTAGGACGCGAGCCCGACGCCCTCCCACCCGACGTACAGCAGCAGGTAGCTGTCGGCCAGGACGAGCAGCAGCATTGCCGCGATGAAGAGGTTCAGGTAGCCGAAGAACCGTCTCCGGTCGAGGTCGTGCTCCATGTAGGCGATCGAGTAGACGTGGATCAGCGTGCCGACACCGGTGATCAGCAGCACGAAGCACATCGAGAGCTGGTCGATGAGCAGGCCCGCGTCCACCTGGAAACTGCCCGCGTGCACCCATGCGAACAGGTGCTGCCCGAGCGCCCGGTCACTGCCATCTCGGCCGAGCATGGCGATGAAGAGCACCACCCCCAGCACGAACGAGGCTGCGGGCATCGCCGCGCCGACCCAGTGCCCGATGCGGTCCGTACGACGGCCGCCGACCAGCAGGACGAGTGCACCGGCCAGCGGCAGGGCGATCAGCAGCCAGCCGAGGGAGAAGACACCGGAGGCGGCGGACACCGACTGGCTACCTTCCGCGGCGAGAAGATTCGTCACGGCAGTCCTAGTACTTCAACAGGTTGGCGCCGTCGACCGAGGCCGAGCGGCGGGTGCGGAAGATCGTCATGATGATCGCCAGACCGATGACGACCTCGGCCGCCGCGACGACCATGACGAAGAACGCGATCACCTGCCCGTCGAGGTTGCCGTTCATCCGGGCGAAGGTGACGAAGGCCAGGTTGGCGGCGTTGAGCATCAGCTCGACGGACATGAAGACGACGATGGCGTTGCGGCGCAGCAGCACGCCGGCAGCTCCGATCGAGAACAGCAGCGCCGACAGGTAGACGTAGTTCATCGGGTTCACCGCTGCGGCCCCCCGTCGTCGTCGTGTGCGCCCTCCACCTCACGGATGTCGGCACCACCCGACACCGGCGGTCGGACGTCTCCCCGGGCCGTGAGCACGGGTGACACCGAGAGCTCCGACGGTGTGCCGTCCGGCAGCAGTGCCGGTGTGTCGACCGCGTTGTGCCGCGCGTAGACACCGGGACCGGGAAGAGGTGCGGGGTTGGGCCGGCGGAAGCGCAGCTCGGACAGGTCACGCTGGGAAAGGCGTGCCTCGATCCGCTCGCGGTGAGCCAGCATCATTGCGCCGAGCGCGGCGGTGATGAGAAGGGCGCTGGTGGCCTCGAACGCGAACACGTAGCGCGAGAACATCAGGTTCGCCAGCCCCTGCACGTTGCCGTCCGCATTTGCGTCGGTCAGACCCTTGTTGCCCACGACCGCGTCACCGATGCCGAACATGACGAGTGCAGCGAAGCCCACACCGGCGAGCAGTGCGGCGATCCGCTGGCCGCGCAGGGTCTCGACGAGTGAGTCCGCCGAGTCGACGCCGACCAGCATCAGGACGAACAGGAACAGCATCATCACCGCGCCGGTGTAGACCACCACCTGCACCACGCCCAGGAACGGCGCGTCCTGGGAGATGTAGAACACGGCCAGGCACAGCATCGTCAGCGCGAGCAGCAGCGCGCTGTGCACCGCCTTTCGGGTCAACAGCATCCCGGCAGCTGCGAGCGTGGCCACGGGCGCGAGCAGCCAGAAGACGACCGCTTCGCCAGTGCCGGTCATGGTTGCTCCTCCTCGCGGGAGTCATCGGCGGTCTGGTGCGCAGCGACGTATTCGGCCTGGCCGGGCGTCGCTCTGTCAACCCGACCCCGGTAGTAGTCCTGCTCGTCGTAGCCCTCGACCATCGGGTGCGGCGCCTCGACCATGCCCGGCAGCAGAGGCCCGAGCAGGTCCTGCTTCTCGAAGATGAGGCTCTCGCGGGAGAAGTCGGCGAGCTCGAACTCGTTCGTCATGGTGAGCGCACGGGTCGGGCAGGCCTCGATGCACAATCCGCAGAAAATGCATCGCAAGTAGTTGATCTGGTAGACGGCCCCGTAGCGCTCTCCTGGCGAGAAGCGCTCACCCTCGGTGTTGTCCGCACCCTCGACGTAAATGGCGTCGGCTGGACAGGCCCAGGCGCACAGCTCGCAGCCGATGCACTTCTCCAGCCCGTCGGGGTGGCGGTTGAGCTGGTGGCGGCCGTGGAAGCGCGGCTCGGTCACCTTCTTCTCTTCGGGGTACTGCTCGGTGACGACCGGCTTGAACATCGTGCGCAGCGTGACCCCGAAACCCTTGAGCTGGTTCACGAGTCGTTTTCCGTTCGGCTCGACGACCCGGTCAGCGCGGGAACGACCTGGTCCGGCATCGGCGGCACCGGGTGACCGCCGGCCATCGGGTCGAACTCACGCTCGACCTCGTTCTGCTGGCTGTCTCGCCTACGGGTGGCCACGAAATCCCAGACGAAGCTGAGAACGAGCACAACCAGCACGATGGCGCCGCCGTAGAACAGGAGGTCGCGGCGGTTGACGTTGTACTCGTTGTTGATGGCGCGAGCTGTCGCGAGCAGCACCAGCCAGGCCAGCGCGGCCGGGATCAGGACCTTCCAGCCCAAGCGCATGAACTGGTCGTAGCGCAGCCGCGGCAAGGTGCCGCGCAGCCAGATGAAGAAGAACAAGAAGAGCAGCAGCTTGCCGGTGAACCACAGCAGCGGCCACCAGCCCTCGTTGGCGCCCTGCCAGATCGGCCCGCCGATCGGCCACGGAGCCTGCCAACCGCCGAGAAACAACGTCGTCGCCAGCGCGGAGACGGTGACCATGTTGACGTACTCAGCGAGGAAGAACAGGGCAAACTTCAGCGAGGAGTACTCCGTGTGGAACCCGCCGACCAGTTCACCCTCGGCCTCGGGCAGGTCGAACGGCGCGCGGTTGGTCTCACCGACCATGGCGATGACGTAGATGACGAACGAAGGCGCGAGCAGGACGGCGTACCACAGCTTGTCCTGCGCTGCGACGATCTGCGACGTGGACATCGACCCGGCGTAGAGGAACACGCCGACGAACGCGAGACCCATCGCGACCTCGTAGGAGATCATCTGGGCCGACGAGCGCAGGCCACCGAGCAGCGGGTACGTCGAGCCGCTGGACCAGCCGGCCAGCACGATCCCGTAGATGCCGACCGACGCGACAGCGAGGATGTAGAGCACCGCCACGGGCAGGTCGGTGAGCTGCAGATTGGTGTGGTGCCCGGCGATCGACACCCGGGGCCCGAACGGCATGACGGCGAAGGCCATGAAGGCCGGAATGGTCGCGACGATGGGCGCGAGGATGAAGACGACCTTGTCCGCAGCCTTCGGGATGATGTCTTCCTTGAGCGCGAGCTTGATGCCGTCGGCGAGGCTCTGCAGCAGGCCGAACGGACCGACCCGGTTCGGCCCGATACGGTGCTGCATCCGCGCGACGACCCGGCGCTCCCACCAGATCGTGAACAGCGTCATGACAACGAGGAAGACAAAGACGAAGAGGGCCTTGCCCAGGACGAGCCACCAAACGTCTTGACCGAAGCCGGGCACGTTCGGTGCGGCGGCGAGCAGTGTCGAGCTCATCCAGCACCCCCGGCACTGATCCGGACGACGGACCCGGCGTCGACTCGAAGCGTCGAACGGACCGCGGAACCCATGCTGTTGGTGGGCAACCAGACGACACCGTCGGCCATGTTGGGTGTGACGACCAGCGGGAGCGTGATCGAACCGGCGTCGGTCGAGACGCTCAGCTGGTCGCCATCCCCGAGACCGAGCGCCGCCGCCCCGGCCGTGCTCAGCCGAGCGACCGGCCGGTGCGCAGTAGCGGCGAGGAACGGCTCACCGTCCTGCAGCCGGCCGGCGTCGAGCAGCAGGTGCCAGCTCGCCAGGACGGCCTCGCCGGGTCTGGGCCGGGCAGCTTCAGCAGCCTTCGTGTCCGGGCCGGCTGCGCGCTGGCCGTCCCATTGGCCGAGCTCGGCAAGCTCGGCGCGGGCGTCTGCGACGCCGGGCAGGCCCAGGTCGATATCCATGGCAGCGGCCAGCACGTGCAGCACGCGGGTGTCGGCCAGGGCGTTGGTGCCGCGCAGAACCTCGGGGAACTGCCGTTCCCGGCCCTCCCAGTCCACGAAGGTCCCGGACTTCTCGACAGCCGGCGCGACCGGGAGGACGACGTCGGCGCGCTCGGTCACGGCAGAGGCACGCAGCTCGAGGCTGACGACGAAGTCGGCCGCGTCGATGGCCGCGAGCGCAGCCGTGGGGTCGGGCAGGTCGTGCGGGTCGACACCGCCGATCAGCAGCGCTCGTACGTCTGCGGTGTGAACCGCCGCCAGCAGGTCGGTCAGACCGCGACCGGCAGCGCTCGGCAGTGACTCCACGCCCCATGCGGTTGCGACGTCGACCCGGGCATCGGCCTGCGCCACCGGACGACCACCAGGAAGGAGGGACGGAAGGGCGCCTGCTTCGATCGCGCCCCGCTCGCCCGCGCGCCGCGGGACCCACGCCAGCCGAGCGCCGGTGGCCTCAGCAAGCCGGCTCGCCGCGGTCAGGGCTCCGGGTGAGGTGGCCAGCCGCTCACCGACAAGGATCAGCGCGCCACCGTCGTGCAGCGCCCCGGCGGCGACGGTGACGTCCTTGTCCCGCGAGCGGATGGCGTCGAGCACCGCGGCCTCTGCCCCGGGCGCGGTCGCGAAGAGGTGGCCGGAGAGCTTCTCCAGTCCACGACTGGCGAATGGCGCAATGGCATGCACGGCGAGGCCCTTGGTGCGGACCGCCTTGCGCAGCCGGAGGAAGAGGATCGGCGACTCCTCCTCCGCCTCGAGGCCGACGAGCAGAACCGCAGAGGCCTTCTCGAGGTCGGAGTAGGTGATGCCGAGGCCACGCCCCGCCACCTCAGAGGCCAGGAACGCCCCTTCCTCGGCCGAGTGCGGGCGCGCCCGGAAGTCGATGTCGTTGGTGCCCAGCACCACGCGGGCGAACTTGGCGTAGGCGTAGGCGTCCTCCATGGTGCAACGTCCGCCGACGAGTACGCCGGCCGCTCCGCGGGCCCGGGCCAGTCCGTCTGCAGCGATGCTCAGCGCCTCTGCCCACGACGTCGAGACCAGCTGGCCATCCGCGTCCCGCACGAGGGGGGTGGTCAGCCGATCCTGGGCGGCGGCGTAGCTGAACGCCCACCGGCCCTTGTCGCAGTTCCACTCCTCGTTGACCTGTGGGTCGTCGCCCGCGAGCCGACGCATCACCCGTCCGCGCCGGTGGTCGGTGCGGATCGCGCAGCCAGATGCGCAGTGCTCACAGATGCCCGGCGAGGAGACCAGGTCGAAGGGGCGGGCGCGGAACCGGTAGGCCGCTCCTGTCAGTGCCCCGACCGGGCAGATCTGCACGGTGTTGCCGGAGAAGTAGGACTCGAACGGCTCGT
>JBDUAP010000276.1:0-4045 GCA_040004585.1 Sporichthyaceae bacterium | reverse complement strand
TTGGCGTACTCCACGTCCGCGGGCGACTCGGCGAAGAACAGCTCCGGGTCGTTGACCCGGCAGGGGAGCTCTTCGGGGAGCCGCTCGATGTCAGTGAAGACGTCGTCCAGCGCGGCGAGCTGCATCGGTGTCACCTCCTTGCAAATCAGTTGTGCGGGCACTTGTGGTAGGCGGAAAACTGAAAAGGCCGCGGATCCCGGGTTACGGGTTCCGCGGCCTTGGAGGTGCCGGTGAGATGGTCCTATACCGGTGGACTCCAGGAGCGGATCCCTGCATTGCCCGTGGCTGCGACGGTCTTCATCGCGAAGGTGTCGGTCATCACGGCAGCGCTGAACGGGAGCGAAGCGACGAGCTGGGGCACGGCGACGAGCCGGGTGCGGGCGATGGACACACATGTCCCCTGGGCCGACCCGAGAGTGGCCGCGTGCGGGCGCTTCGTGAACGTCTTGTTGATCAGCACTGCGGTCACCTCCTGCATGCACTCGGGCGGTCTGGACAGGTGGTCTCGCGACCCGTCCTGGGAAGATTAGAGGGCTGCCGCGTCAGGTGCAATCCCTTTTATGGGTGCTGTCGTGATTCTTTGCCAAGCTGTCATGAATCCGATGTCGTCTCACCCGAAATCGGCGCAGATGCCCAGCACGTCCGCGCCGTACTTCTCGAGCTTGCCGTGTCCGACACCGGAGACCCCGAGCAGCGCAGCGTCGGTGCGCGGCATGGTCTCGGCGATCGCCATCAGGGTGGCATCCGTGAACACGACGTAGGCCGGCACGCTGCCCGCCTTCGCCTGCTCGCTACGCCAGTCCCGCAGCCGCTCGAAGAGCGCCTCGTCATAGGACGAGGGGCAGTCTTCGCAGCGTCCGAGCTTGCGGGCAACCGCTCCGGACAGCGGCTTGGAGCACACCCGGCAGCTGACCGGGCCCTTGCGGCGCGCTGCGCGGCTGCTGGGCGCGGGCCCGGAGGACCTTCCCACTGCTCGCATCCCGTCGAGGAACCGCGAGGGCCGTCGCGACGCGCGCCCGCCTGGCGCTCTGGCCAGCGGCCAGGAGATGACGAGACGCTCGCGGGCGCGGGTCACCCCGACGTACAGCAGCCGACGCTCCTCCTCGACCGCCTCGGGCGTCTCGGCGTAGGTGATCGGGATCATGCCGTCGGTGACGCCGACGATGAAAACGGCATCCCACTCGAGGCCCTTCGCCGCGTGCAGGGAGGCG
Source organism: Sporichthyaceae bacterium (assembly GCA_040004585.1). GTDB lineage: Bacteria > Actinomycetota > Actinomycetes > JACCUZ01 > JACCUZ01 > JBDUAP01. Next base: position 2,834 of record JBDUAP010000276.1, on the reverse strand, counting down.
AGCGTCACCCCGTCGACGGTCGGTGCGTGCTGGGCGTCGGCGCGCTCGTCGAGCTCGGCGACGAACTCGGCCAGCGTGGTCACCGTGCCGGCCACGGCGAGGTCGTCGGCGAGCCGAGCGAGCGCTGACAACGACTCCCAGCGCTCACGAACGGCTCCGCCGCCGGCCGGAGCATGCTCACTCCAGCCACTGCTGCTCAGGACGCCGCGGACCATCGTCGACAGCTCGTCGACGTCGAGTGACCTGGCGGCGCCGCGGAGCAGCAGCCGGGCCTCGCGGACCTCCGGCCGGTCGAAGAACCGCTCACCCCCGCGCAGCACGTAAGGCACGCCCGCGTCAGAAAGCGCCTGCTCGTAGGCCTCGCTCTGGCCGTTGGTCCGGAACAGCACCGCGATCTCATGCGCCGGGGTGCCGCCGGAGACCAGCCCGGCGATCGCCGTCGCGGCAGCCTTCGCCTCGGCGGTCTCGTCGGCGTGCTCGCGCAGCTCGGGCTCCGGGCCGGTGCGGCGCTGCCCGATCAGCTGGAGCCGGGTGCCGCGGGCCTGCGACGAGCCGTCGAGCAGCCGGTTGGCCAGCGCGACGACCTGCGGGGTGGAGCGGTAATCGCGCACCAGCGCAACGACGGGCGCGCCCGGGTAGCGATGGGTGAACTCGGTGAGGAACGTGGGGCTGGCCCCGGCGAACGTGTAGATCGTCTGGTTGGGATCGCCCACGACACAGAGCTCGTCACGGCCGCCAAGCCACTGCTCGAGCAGCGCCTGCTGCAGCGGGCTGACGTCCTGGTATTCGTCGACGACGAGGTGGTGGTATTGGTCGCGCACGGCCGAAGCCACCTGCGGGTGCTCGGCCATCAGGCCCACGGTGTAGAGCAGGACGTCTTCGAAGTCGATGACGCCGCGGTCGCGCTTGACCTGCTCGTACGTCGAGAGCAGCCGGGTCACGGTCGCTGCGGCGAGGCCGGCCGGGACTGTCCGACCGGCCTTCTCGACCGCGCCGGGGTAGTCCTCCCGCTCGGTCATCGTGACCTTGACCCACTCGATCTCGGCGGCCAGGTCACGCACGGTCGCCCGGTCGGAGTGGATGCGCAGGCGGCCGGCGGACTCGGCGACCAGACCGGCCTTGTGGTCGACCAGTCGCGGCAGCTCGCCACCGACGTAGCGGGGCCAGAAGTAGCGCAGCTGGCGAAGCGCCGCCGCGTGGAAGGTGCGCGCCTGCACGCCACCCACGCCCAGGTCACGCAGCCGGGTGCGCATCTCACCGGCCGCCCGGGCCGTGAACGTCACGGCCAGCACCCGGTGCGGCGCGTAGACGCCGCAGTGCACGCCGTAGGCGATCCGGGCGGTGATCGCCCGGGTCTTGCCCGTGCCTGCCCCGGCCAGCACGCACAGGGGACCGGCCAGCGTGGTGGCCACTTCTCGCTGCTCAGGGTCGAGCATGGCCAGCAAGCGCTGGTCCCAGTCCGCGTCCACGCGGGCATCCTGTCAGCAGCTGCCCACAGGGACTTACTGGGCCGGACGCGGCGTTGCACTGGGGGAAACGGGGCAGAATGCCCCGGTCCGCCTGCCGAGGAGAGGTACGCCCGAGTGCCCAGCGAGGTCACGATGTACAGCACGATCTGGTGCGGCTACTGCCGCCGGCTCAAGGGCCAGATGAAGCGTGCCGGCATCGGCTACGTCGAGATCGACATCGAGAACGACCCAGCCGCGGCGGAGCACGTGATGTCGGTCAACGGCGGCAACCAGACCGTTCCCACGGTGGTCTTCGCCGACGGCTCGGCGCTAGCCAACCCCAGCCTCGGGCAGGTCCAGGACCAGCTGGACAACCTCGCCGCCTGACGCGAGGTCAGCGTGGGTCGGGCAGCGGCTCACCGTACCAGCTCTCGATCAGCTGCCTCGCGATCGACACCCGCGGCGAGAGCCGCACCTCCCCAGAGGTCACCTCGGCGAGCAGCTCGGCCCGGGTGAACCACCGCGCCTGCGCAATCTCACCGTCCACCAGCTCGATGTCGACGGTGTCGGCCGACGCCTCGAAGCCGACCATCAGGCTGGACGGGAACGGCCACGGCTGGCTGCCGAGGTAGCGGACCGCGCCGATGGTGACGCCGACCTCCTCTGCCACCTCCCGGCGTACCGCCGCCTCCATCGACTCCCCCGGCTCGACGAACCCTGCCAGGGTCGAGAAGCGTCCCTCCGGCCACTGGGACTGGCTGCCCAGCAGCAACCGGTCGTGGCTATCGACAACCGTCATGATCACCGCCGGGTCGGTGCGCGGGTAATGCTCACTGTCATCGCGCGGACAACGCCGCAGATGCCCTGCTGCAGCCACCGTCGTCGGACCACCGCAGCGGGGGCAGTGCGTGTGTGTGTCGTGCCAGTTGGCGAGCGCGACGGCATGCACGAGCAGTCCGGCGTCGCGGGCGCTGAGCATGACGCCGACGTCGCGGATGCCCTGCCACGAGTCGGACGCATGCGACGTCGGGACCTCGATCGCGAAGAACGCCGTGTCCGCGTCGTCGACGCCGAGGAGGAACCGCTCGCCTCCCGCGACCTCGTTCGGCGGGCGAAGGACCAGGACGGGCGGGTCGCCGGTGACCTCGGCGCGGCCGCCGCTGATGAGCAGGACGCGGGTTGCGGGGTCCTGCCAGACCTTGTCCAGCCAGGCTTCGTCGGTACGACGGTGGGCTGCCCGGTCGAGGGCGGCGCGCGCCAACGCGAGGTCGGGCAACATGCTCTGCACTGTATGCAGCGCACCGTCGGCTAGCGTCACCCCGGTGTCCGGCGAGCTGCGCATCGCGACGTTCAACCTGCTGCACGGACGCTCGCTGGATCACCTCC
>JBDUAP010000275.1:0-4087 GCA_040004585.1 Sporichthyaceae bacterium | reverse complement strand
GACGGCCCGGAGAAGTCCTCCCTGGCCGAGCTGGCCCGTCGCCTGGAGGTCGACGACGCCGTGGCCTTCCTCGGAACGGTCGACCACGAGGGCCTCAAGGGCGCCCTCGACGCGTGCGACGTGTTCGTCTTCCCGACGCTGCGTGACCTCACCGGCCGGGTCGCCGTCGAGGCGCTGACGGCTGGTGTGCCGGTCGTGATCTCGCCGATGGCGGGGGCCGCGGGGACGATCGTTCAGGATGGCGTCAACGGCATCGTGGTCGACCCGAGGGATACGCACGCGCTGGCCGAGGCGCTGCACCGCGCCGCCGACCCGCAGACGTCGCCTGCCCTGCGTGCCGGCGTGCGGGGAATGAAGCATCCATGACGCCTGATGCGGCGGCCGAGGTGATCCTGCGGGCCGTCGCGCTGGCGAGGCGCGGTCCAACCGCCTCGACCAACGGTGGAGGACCGAGGCCGCCGTGAGGCCTCGAGCCACATCCTGCCCCTGCTGAATCCGGGCGGAGCGCCCGAAGCCTCTCCCCGTGGAGGGCAGGCGGTGACCGCTTGTTGCACCGTGTGTCGGACCGGCCTGCGGTCTGGACCGAGGCCTATCCGGTGGTTACGTTAGCAGGAAGCCTTCGGTAGTTGCCCTTCCTGGAGTCATCTCGAAACGGGCACGGGCCGATCCGAGATGCGCGGACGCGGTGGTGAGGCCATGTGGTCACGTCTGGCCAGCCGACCCAGATGGCCGACGCCGACCTGGACGCTGCGGTTGAGGGTGCCATGCTCGCGAAGATGCGGAACATGGGAGAGGCTTGCACGGCGGCCAACCGGTTCCTCGTCTACGCGAGCGTCGCGGCTGAGTTCGGGTCGCGGCTTGCCGCTCGGATGTGTGCGCTGCGCGTCGGCCGCGGCACCGACGACGGCGTGCAGGTCGGCCCGCTCGTCGACGCGACGTCCCGCGAGAAGGTCGCCTCCCTGGTGGCCAGCGCGGTCGACGGCGGTGCTCAAGTGATGACCGGTGGGAGTGCCGTGGGAGACCGCGGCTGGTTCGACGCGCCGACGGTCCTCACCGACGTACCTGCTGACGCCGAGCTGATCGCCGAGGAGATCTTCGGACCGGTCGCGCCGGTCACGACCTTCACGACGACTGACGAGGCCGTCGAGCAGGCCAACGACACGGAGTACGGCCTGGTCGCCTACGGCTTCACCCGCGACCTGGCCACCGCACTTGCGCAGTCCGAGCAGCTGGACACCGGCATGGTCGGCATCAACCAGGGCGTGGTGTCGAACCCGGCGACGCCGTTCGGCGGCGTGAAGCACTCAGGCTTCGGCCGTGAGGGGTGGCACCGAGGGCATCGAGGAGTACCTCGGACCCGCTACGTCGGCATCCGGCCCTAACAAGCATGAGCTTCTCGAGCCCGGCGAGGACAGTGCCATGAAGCGGACCGCCGACATCGTGGTCGTCGGCGGCGGGGTCGTCGGACTGGCTCTTGCCGACGCGGTGCTCGCGGCCGACCCGGCCCGGAGTGTCGTCGTGCTCGACAAGGAACCGGCTTTGGGCGCGCACGCCTCGGGCCGCAACTCCGGCGTCCTGCACGCCGGCTTCTACTACGCCCCCGACTCGCTCAAGGCCCGGCTGACCAGGCGAGGCAACCAGCTTCTGCACGACTTCTGCGACGAGCACGCGGTGCCGGTGAACCGGTGCGGCAAGCTCGTCGTCGCCCGAGGGTTCGATGACCTCCCAGCGCTGGCCGAGCTGCACGACCGTGCCGCCGCCAGCGGCGTGCCGGTCGAGCTGGTCGACGAGGCGCAGGCACGCGAGCTGGAGCCGCTGGCCCGTACCGTCGAGCGGGCGCTCTGGTCGCCGACCACGTCCAGCGCGTCGCCGCTCGCCGTCCTCGAGGCACTCGCCGCGCGGGTTCACGACCGCGGCGGCCGGCTGCTGCTCGGCACCGAGGTGACCTCTGCCCGGCCCGGCTCGGTGGTCACCCGGGACGGCACTTGGTCGACGGGGCACGTTGTCAACGCCGCCGGCCTGCACGCCGACCGGGTCGCTCGCTGGTTCGGCCTGTGCGACGACTACGCGGTGCTGCCGTTCAAGGGCCTCTACTGGTACGGCGACTGGCCGGCCGGCCGGCTCCAGCGGCACGTCTACCCGGTGCCCGACCCGCGCAACCCGTTCCTGGGCGTCCACGTGACGGTCACCGTGGACGGTCGTGCAAAGGTCGGGCCGACCGCGCTGCCGGCACTGTGGCGCGAGTCGTACGGCGGCGCCAGTGGCTTCACCTCCCGGGACGCCGCCGAGGTGGCGCGGCTGCTGCCGCGGTTCCTCACCAGCCGGCACCACGACGTCCCGGCGCTGCTCCGTCAGGAGCTGCCGGCCTGGTGGCGCCCGCACCTGGTTCGCGAGGCGGCCCGGCTGGTGCCGAGCATCCGGCCGGAGCAGTTCCGCGAGCGCGGCCGGCCGGGCATCCGCGCCCAGCTATTCCACCTCCCGACCAGGCGGCTGGAGATGGACTTCGTTGTCCGCGGCGACGCCGACTCCACTCACGTCCTCAACGCGGTGTCGCCAGCCTGGACCAGCAGCCTCGCCTTCGCCGAGCACGTTGTGCAGGAACTCGCGCCGGCGCTGCGCTGAGGCGGGTCGGTGCCCGGCCATACCTGCTCCAGCAGCCGGGCGTCGACGGCCTACGAACGCGGAGTGAGGGTCGCCGTCGGCCAGCACTCCGAGCATCTCCGACGTGACGCGTGGCCGCATGTTGCAGGAGATATAGGGCCTAGTTGTACACCCATTCAGAAATCAAGCCTGCGGTGGCTCAGCCGTGGAAAGCGAGCCAGCGTGCCTGAGGCGCTTCCGCGGTTCTCCGCCTCGTCTACGCTTTGGCACCGATGAGGCTGCATGAAAACCGGAGAGCCGACGACACGACTCTGTGGGACGGTGCCGGGGGAACGTGCCAGCGTTCCGTTTGTCGCGATGTCGCGGAGGCGAGCCCCTATTCACGTTCGCGGAAGCGCTCACTCCAGGCTCGCCGGCCAACCCCCGATCTCCCGTTTCTTTCCTCGCCTACTCGACCCCGCCTCTTCTCGCCGACCCAATCCATCTGAACACTCTTGTGCCCGAGCACGGCCTCACGCTGCTCGTGGTCAGACCCGCCCACCTCGAGGCTGACTCCCGCGGCCGACTCAGATGCCGCACGGACACCGATGTCGCCGCCCTCCGGGCGCTGCTCCGGTCCGCCGGCATCCGATGATCACGACTGGCTCACCGCGAGCCAGGCCCGCTGAGCTCCTGAACCGGCAGCGACGACCCCGCAAGCACCGGCTCTGGTTCGGTGGTGGTCGGAGGGACTGGTGGGCTACCGGAACTCCGAGAGCTATCCAGGGGTCCTGCGGCGGATGTCCCTGGGTGCGCGCAGTCATCGACGCCGGTCACCGGAATGCCGTGCTGCCCAGGTCCGTTTTCACCGACCATCAATAACGTCGTACCAGAGAGATCCGGTCGTGTCCGCGGACGCTCGTTGAAAGCCCACTGCCTCCCCCGTGGCTTCAGAGCCTCCATCAGACCTGGGGCGAGACAGTTTCCGGTCCGGCGTCGAGCCCGGCGGTGTCCAGCCGGCGGCGCAGCTGGAGGATCAGCTCCAACGTCCCCGGCGCGAGTGCCCCGGGGGAGATGCCCGGCCCGCGGGACCGTGGCTCGAACGCATCGGGACCCTCGGTCTCGTAGCGGGCCTTGAGCGCGTAGACCCAGGAACGGTGCACCCCGTAGCGGACGGCACCTCGGCCACGCTCTGCTGATCGACGATCATGGCAGTCAGGAAAGACGCGCCTTGGATGACATGGCCGAGGTTCCCCGACCGTGAGCCTGTCGCCTATGACTCGAGACATGTGTCGCCGATGTCCTGGACCAACACACTGCCCCCGCTACTACCCAAGAAGCCCGGACCTCGGTCCGGGCTTCTTGGGTCTCCCGGGGTGCACCGCGGGGTCGCAAGTTCATGCCTGAGGTGATGGCCCCCTGCCCCTGCCCCTGCCGCGTCAGGTCAGGTGTGCGCCACCCTCTCCAGCCACGCCTCACGCCAGTAGGCGTACACGGCGCGCGGGCA
>JBDUAP010000028.1:0-13888 GCA_040004585.1 Sporichthyaceae bacterium | reverse complement strand
GCGGCCAGCCGCCCATCACCCGGTGCACCAACGTGCCAGGGCAGAACAGCTAGCCCGCGGCTCAGTCCTCCGGCGTGGAGTAGGAGCCCGGAGGTGGCAGCTCCTGCAGCGTCCAGGTGTTGCCGTCGGGATCGGTGAACGAGGTGAACGACCCCCACGCGAGCTTCTGGACGGGGGTCGCGTCGACGCCGCGCTGGACAAGCTCCTTGCGGGCGGCCTCGGCGTCGGGGACGACCGCCTGGATGCTGTTCTGCGTGCCGGGGGTCATCTCGGTGATGCCCTCCCCGAAAGCGATGGAGCACGCGGATGAGGGCGGCGTCACCTGCACGAAGCGGATGTTCTCATTCACTCTGGCCTGCATATCCAAGTTGAACCCGACCTTCTCGACGTAGAACTCGATCGCCCGGTCGACATCGGTGACCGGCACGAAGATGAGCTCGATCTTGCAGTCCACGACCTTCTCCGTTCTCTTGACCGTCCCGGTCAGCATGACGGGGACCGCCGACAGTTCCGACGCCAGCGCCGTTCCCCCATCGTCAGACTGGGTATCGACCAGCCATGCGCGTGACAGTGATCGGACCGCCCGGCTCCGGCAAAGGCAACCAGGGACAGGCTGTCGCTGAGAAGTTCGGGGTACCGCACATCGTCAGCAGCGACCTGCTCCACGAGGCCGCCTAGGCGGACGGCGGCGACGACCTGCGGCGTTCGATGACGGGGGGGAACCTGGTGGGCGACGACGCGGTCGTCGACGTCGTGAAGACCCGGCTGGCACGTGCCGATGCGCAGGCTGGGTTCATTCTGGACGGTTTCCCGCGTAACGCGGCACAGGCCGAGGCGCTCGACGAGTTGCTCGACGAGCAGGGCCGGCACCTGGACGCTGCGGTCGTGTTGGACGTGCCGCGGCAGGTCCTGCTCGAGCGCATCGCGCACCGAGCTGGCGACGAGGGGCGGGAGGACGACGACCCGCAGACCTGGCAGCACCGTCTCGTCGTCTACGAAAGTGAAGTGGGTCCGCTGCTCGACCATTACGAGCGCGCGGGCAAGCTCCGCCGCGTCGACGGTGACGGCGCCGTGGACGACGTCCACGCCCGCGCGCTGCGCGCGCTGGACGCCTAGCGGTCTGCGTTCTCAGGTGGTGGATTGGGGCCCTGCCGCGCCAGAAGGAGAGCCCAAATCACCATTTGATCGTCAATTCGACAGTTGAGCGAGCGCGTCCTCGGAGGTCACGCACCCTGCGGTGGCCAGCGCGAGGTTGGCCAGCGACGCCTGGTGCGTCGCCTCGTCCGCTGCTGCGACGCAGTCGCTGACGACGTGCACGGTGAAGCCCAGGTCGGTGCCGTGTCTCGCCGTCTGCTCGACCGTGAGGTTGGTGGCCACCCCCGTGATGAGCAACGTGTCGATGCCCCGCTTGGTGAGCTTGTCCGGCAGCGGGCTGGCCGCGAGTCCCGACAGCCGCTGGTTGTCGACGACCATGTCGCCCTCGCCCACGGTCATTGCGTCGATCAGGGCCGCACCTGGCGCATCCGGCCGGAACGACTCCTGAGCACCGGCCACGGCGTTCATGAAGCCCGTGTTGCGGACCAGCTGTCCTTCGTCTTCGGGGATGGTGAAGCGGGTGAAGAACACGCCCACCCCGAGCCGACGTACGGCGTCGTGGAACGCGCTTGCCCGCGCGACCACACCGGACGCCGCGACGGGTGTGGCCAGCATGCCGCCGAAGAAGCCGTGCGGCTCGATCACGTTGACCTGCCAGTGCAGGGCCAGTACGGCGGTGCGGCCCGGGTCCAGTGTCATGGCGGGCAGCATGCCATCCACCGGCTCAGAGCCGACCCGCGGCCTTCAGCGCGAGGTAGCGGTCGGCGAGCATCGGTGGCAGCTCGTCAGGCGATCCGTCGACGACCTCGACGCCGCGCCGCGAGAGCAGCTCGGCCACCTGGTCGCGGTCTGCCTTGGCCCGCTCGGCGGCGGCCGCGTCATAGACGGCCTCGGCGTCACCCCGACCCGCAGCCATTGCGTCGACGCGCGGGTCGCCCACTGACGCGACGATGACGCGGTGCCGCCGCACAAGCATCGGCAACGACGGGAGCAAGCCTTCGCGCACCGGCGTCGCGTCCAGTCCCGTCAACAGCACCACCAGCGACTGCCGCGACATCCGCGCGAGCACGGTCGACACCAGACCCGCGTAGTCGGGCTCGACCAGCGTCGGCTCGAGCGGCGCCATCGCTTCCACCAACGCCGGCAGCAGCTCGCTGCCGGTGACGCCTTCGACCCGGGCGCGCACACGGCGGTCGTAGGCGAGCAGGTCGACCCGGTCACCGGCGCGTGACGCCAGCGCGGCCAGCAGCAACGCGGCGTCCATGGCGGCGTCCAGCCTCGGCGCGTCGCCCACCCGCCCGGCTGACGTGCGGCCGGTGTCCAGGACGAGGAGGATCCGCCGGTCCCGCTCCGGCCGCCAGGTCCGCACCATGACGTCCGAGGCACGGGCCGACGCGCGCCAGTCGATGGAACGCACGTCGTCGCCTACGACGTACTCCCGCAGCGAGTCGAACTCGGTGCCTTGGCCGCGGATCATCACCGACGCGCGCCCGTCGAGCTGTCGGAGCCGGGCCAGCTTGGACGGCAGGTGCTTGCGCGAGGTGAAGGGCGGCAACACGCGCACCCGCCAGGGCACCTCATGCGACCCCTGCCGCGCGGCGATGCCGAGGGGTCCCAGCGCGCGGATGGTCACGCGGTGCGCGAACCGGTCGCCGCGGCGGGTCGGGCGCATCGTCGTCACGACCTGCCGGCTTTCTCCGGGCGGTACGTCGAGAGCATGCCGTTGCCGGGTGGCCCCCGCGCTCGGTGGCCAGGCGTCGCGGACCCGGCCCCGCACCCGACGTCGCGACACGTTGCCGACTCGCAGTGACACCGCGGCCGGCTCGCCCAGCCGGACAGCGACGTCACCGGACCGGTCAAGGTGCAGGGCGCGCACCGAACCGGCGAGGGCCACATCCACAAGGACGAGCGCCACCAACAGTCCGGTCACCAGGAGCAGCCCCCACCATGCCGGTGCGAGCAGGCCGACGGCCAACGCACCGAGCAGCGCGAGCAGCCCGGCCCGACCGGTCAGCGCCATCAGCGCGGTACGGCGACTGAACTCAGGACGCCGTCGAGCACCGCGTCGGTCGTCACGCCCTCGAGCTCGGCTTCCGGTCGCAGCCCGACGCGGTGCCGCAGCGCCGGCCGGGCCAACGCCTTCACGTCGTCGGGCGTCACGTAGTCGCGGCCGGACAGCCACGCCCAGGCACGGGCCGCGGCCATCAACGCGGTCGCCCCGCGGGGTGAGACGCCCAGCTGCAGGGACGGCGACTGGCGGGTCGCCCGGGCCAGGTCCACCACGTAGCCGATCACCTCGGGCGCGATCGTGACGCGTCGTACGGCATCGCGCCCAGCCTGCAGGTCGTGCTTGCCGGCAACCGGTCGCACCCCGGCGCCGGCCAGGTCGCGGGGGTCGAACCCCTCGGCGTGCCGGGTGAGGATGCCGATCTCGTCGTCGCGGGCCGGCAGCGGCATCGTCAGCTTGAGCAGGAACCGGTCGAGCTGCGCCTCGGGCAGGGGATAGGTCCCTTCGTACTCCACCGGGTTCTGCGTCGCGATGACGATGAACGGATCGGGCAGGGGGCGCGGCTCGCCCTCCACCGAAACCTGCCGCTCCTCCATCGACTCCAGCAGTGCAGCCTGCGTCTTGGGCGGCGTCCGGTTGATCTCATCGGCGAGCAGCAGGTTGGTGAAGACCGGACCGGACCGGAACGAGAACTGCCCCGACCGTGCGTCGTATACGAGCGAGCCGGTGACGTCGCCCGGCATCAGGTCGGGAGTGAACTGCACCCGCTTGGTGTCCAGCGACAGCGCCGCCGACAGGGTGCGCACCAACAGGGTCTTGGCGACTCCGGGAACCCCTTCGAGCAGGACGTGCCCGCGGCATAGCAGGGCGATGACCAGGCCGGTGACGGCCGCGTCCTGGCCGACGACGGCCTTGGCCACCTCGGTTCGCAACAGCCGCAGCGACTCGCGTGCGGCGTCGCTGTCGGCAGAGCCTGGGGCGGGCGAGTGGCGGGCGTCGGTCACGGTCGGCGTATCTCTCTCTCGAGTGCATCGAGGTCCCCCGCGAGCCGCACCAGCGCGGCATCGTCGGTCGGTGCGGCACCGTACAACAGGGCGGCGAGGTCAGGCGCGGCACGACGGGTGCGGGCGACCAGTCCGTCGACCACAGCGGCTGCCTCGGCGCGGCGCGGAAGACCCAGCAGCGGGATCATCCGACGGAGCGCACCGGCGCGTAATGCTGCTGCTGCCTTGTCCCGGGCCCCGGCCCGCCGGTAGAGCCGGGCCCGTCCCTCGACCGTCTCAGCTGCGCGGACGACCACAGGAAGCGGCTCGGGAACCACCGGGCCCAGCCGGCGGGCTCGCCAGACCATCAGCACCAGGACCGCCACGACGGCCTGGCCGAGCCCGAACCAGAAGCCGTCCGGGACGAGTCCGTAGAACGAGCGCTGCTCGCCGGCCGGGATGTCGGCCAGGGAGGGCAGGTACCAGAGGAGCCGGCTGTTCTGCCCCAGCAGGCCGAGGGAGAGGGCGGCGTTGCCGAGCTCGTCGAGGCGGTCATTGGTGAGTGCCTGCGGGCTGCCGAGCAGCGTCACCGTGCGCCCGCCGGTGCGCACCTGCACCACCGATGGCAGGCCCTGGCGCGCATAGCAGCCGTCGGCCTCCTCGCCTGCGCCGGGAGCCACCTCGTAGGAGATGCCACCGGTGTCAGCGTTTCCGGCGCCTTCGGCGACGGGGAGCGCGCAGACCGGTTGCCGGGCCTCCAGCGCTGACTCTCGGGCAGCCGTGACTCCGTCCACGAACTGCTCGGGGAGGTGCGAGCCGACCACGACGAGGTCGGCGCCGGTGTCCTGCACCGTCTTGGCCTGCTCGGGAAGGAGCTGGTCGGGGAACGCGACCAGGACGGTGTCGCTCGCGACCGCGACGTCGCGCAACCCGAGGGTCGTCGTGACGAGCTGCACCTGCACGCCTTGGTCGCGCAGCACCTCGGCGACCGCGCGACTGCCCGACGGGTCGACGGCCCGCGGGTCGAGCAGTCCGGCGCGCGATCCGCCGCCCAGGGCGGCGACGGCGACCGCTGCCAGCAGTACGCCGAGCACGACCAGCGCGGGCCCCCGGACCGCTACCCAGACCTGCCTTGTCGTGGGGTCGAGGCTGCGGGTGGCCACCGGAGCAGCCGCCACCGAGTCAGACACAGCGGCGGTCACCGTGGGCCGACCGAGAGCACCGAGCGGCTGGTGCGTACCTGCTCGTCCAGGTCGCGCAACTTCCGGTCGGACTCCGCCGACGCGACGCGACCGCCGTACCAGATCTCGTCGAAGACACGTGCGGCGGAGCGCAACGGCTCGGCGCACTCGGGCAGTGCCGCGCCGGCCTCGGCTGCGGCCTCGTCAGCGGTCCGGCCGGGGCGGGGATCGAGCAGTGCTCGTTCCTCCAGCGAGCGGATCACAGCGCGCAATCGCTCGCGGACCGCCTCTGCCCACTCGCCGGCGGCGGCGTGGGCATCGGCTGCTCGACGGTGCTCGCCGGCCGACCGCGGCCCGCCCACGAAGAGCGCGTCCTCCGTGCGCCTGGCCTTGCCGAACGGACCGACCTTGAGCCGCACCGCGACGACCGCGGCCACGACCAGCAGCACGATCACGATCAGGCCGGCGAAACCGCCTGGCGAAGCACCGCCCACGTTGTCCAGCAGTGCAGCGATGTGCTCGTAAAGCCACTGCAGCGCGCGTTCGCTCAGACTTGGTTGCGCCTGTTGGTAGACCTGCCGGGAGAGCTCCTGGTGGGCGGCTTCGCGGGCCGCATCGCGGCCCAACTCCACCGGCACCGCGAGGGGAAGGCTCACGTACCCGGGGTCGCCGACTGCCCGGAGGGTACGAGTCCCGCGGCGCGAGCGAGCTCCAGGTCGAGTGCCTCGCGGCGCATCCGCTGATCGACGTACACGAGGACCGCGACTGCAGCCGCGAACGGCAGCGTCACGGTGCTCGCGAGGATCGTCCCCACCGCCTGCAAGGACAACGACTGCCAGCCGAAGGGGTTGTCGAAGACGCTGCTCGCCACCAGGACGAGCGGGCCGCCGAGGATGCCACCGAGCACCCCGACGAGCAGCTGCAGCAGGAGCCAAAGGCCGACGACGCGCCAGAAGTTGGCGCGCACCAGTCGCGCCGACCGGCGCAGCGCGGCGACGACCGGCTGCCGCTCGAGCATCACGACTGGCGCCGCGAACCACGTGAGCACAGCGCCGGCGAGCGCGAGCACGAGTGCTACCGGAACACCCACCACCAAGAGGATCGATCCCGCGACCGTCGAGCCGGCGACTAGGGCGATTATTCCGGGGAGAACCGGCACGATCACGGCAGCGCCCACGATCACGAGGACGAGCACGGTCAGGCCGAGCAGAGCAGGCAGCCGCCGACGCGTTGCCTGCCACGCCTCTGCTGCCCGCGGGTGCTCGCCGAGCACCGCCTTGCTCACCGAGAACGTCAGGATGCCCGTCAGCAGGACTTGCGCAAGCACGCTGATCGTCGTCGAGACCAGGAACGTCACGACGCCGCCGCCGAGCAGTTCGTAAAGCTGGTCATTGGTCACCGTTCCGGTCGGCTGCGTCAGGACGGCCCCGGAGTCCTTGAGCAGCAGCCAGGTGATCGCCGACTGCAGCAGGGTCGAGGCGATGACCACGATGGCGGAGACGCCGAGCATCAACCGTGGGTCGCGGCGGATCGAGGAGATCGCACCGTCGAGGATCTCGCCGACGCCCAGCGGCCGCAGCGGGATGACGCCCGGCTTCGCCGGGGGCGCATTTCCGGTCGGGGCGACTCCCCAGCCCGGTGTCTGGCCCCAGCCGGGAGCCTGGGTCCATCCGCCTGCCGCTGGGGGAGCGGTCGGGCCGGGCGCCGCCCCGTAGGCGGGGGGCTGGACCGGCGCCCAGCCCGGGGGCACCGGCGGCCCTGGTGGCGGCTGGCCCGGTTGCCCCGGCTGGCCCGGCTGGTCGGACATGGGCGTCATCGTGTCATGCCTGACATGTCCACCCGGGGGGCCGGACGGGGGTGCCGATCGGGTGTCCTGGACGCAAGGCCGCCCGCGGAGTGTCACGATGGATGACATGAGGGGACGCGTGCTCATCGTCGATGACGACACCGCACTGGCAGAGATGCTCGGCATCGTGCTGCGCAGTGAGGGCTACGAGCCGTTCCTCTGCTCCGACGGCGACAGCGCGCTGGCGGCCTTCCACGAGCACAAGCCCGACCTGGTCCTGCTCGACCTGATGCTCCCCGGCATCGACGGCATCGACGTCTGCCGCCAGATCCGCGCCGAGTCCGGCGTCCCGATCGTGATGCTGACCGCCAAGACCGACACCATCGACGTCGTGGTCGGTCTGGAGTCCGGCGCCGACGACTACGTCGTCAAACCGTTCAAGCCCAAAGAGCTCGTGGCGCGCATCCGGGCCCGGTTGCGGCGCACCGAGGAGCCGACCCAGGAGATGCTGGAGATCGGGGACCTGGTCATCGACGTCGCCGGTCACTCGGTCAAGCGCGACGGTCACCCGATCCAGCTCACCCCGCTGGAGTTCGACCTGCTCGTCGCGCTGGCCCGCAAGCCCTGGCAGGTGTTCACCCGGGAGGTGCTCCTCGAGCACGTCTGGGGCTACCGCCACGCGGCCGACACCCGACTGGTCAACGTGCATGTGCAGCGCCTGCGGTCCAAGGTCGAGCGCGACCCCGAGAGCCCCGACGTGGTCGTGACGGTGCGCGGGGTGGGTTACAAGGCAGGACCCGCCTGAGCGCCTCGCCCGCCTCCGTCGCGCGGCCGGGCGCCCAGCTCGCCTCCCGCGTCCGACGCATGGTACGGCGTCCCTGGCGGCGCGCCATCGCGCAGTGGCGTCGGTCCATCCAGCTTCGGGTGGTGACTGCGACCACGGTGCTGTCGATGCTCGTGATCGTCGTCCTCGGCACTCTGCTGCTCAACCGGGTCCAGGCCGGTCTGCTCGACGCCAAGGTCCAGGCGGCGCTGGCCGAGGCGGCGACCGGGAGCAGCACCGCCCAGGACGCGTTCGACTCGGCCGACCGGACCGACCCGAGCGTCTACGAGACCGTCCTGCGGGACCTGGTCGACCGGCTGGCCTCCGCCGGCGGACCGGCCGGCGCCAACGATGTCGCCCTGCTGCGTGGTCCGCAGACGACATCGGCCGACGCCCCGCTCGGTGCCTCGTCCTTCGAGCTGCGTCCGGCCACCGTCCCGGACCGGCTCCGGCGGAGCGTGCAGACCACGGGCGACCAGGTCTGGACATACGGTGCGATCAGCCGTGCCAGCGGAGGCGAGGTGCCCGTTGTCACGATCGGCTCCCCGGTCGTGATCCCCACTGTCTCCGGTCCCTACGAGCTCTACTTCGTGTTCCCGCTGGACAAGGAACAGGAGACGCTCAATCTGGTCCGACGCACCCTCGCTCTGGCCGCGCTCGGTCTGGTCCTGCTTGTCGGCGGCATCGCCTGGCTGGTCACCCGCCAGGTCGTTACCCCCGTGCGGATGGCCGCCCGGATCGCGGAGAGGCTGGCAGCGGGCGGCCTGGAGGAGCGGATGCGGGTGCGCGGGGAGGACGACCTCGCCCGCCTCGCCGCGTCGTTCAACCGGATGGCAACCAGCCTGCAGCGGCAGATCCGCCAGCTGGAGGACCTCTCCCGGGTGCAGCGCCGGTTCGTCTCCGACGTCTCGCACGAGCTGCGCACCCCGCTGACGACCGTGCGGATGGCCGCGGACGTGCTCCACGAGGCACGCCAGCATTTCGATCCGTCGGTGCAACGCAGCGCCGAGATCTTGCAGACTCAGCTGGACCGGTTCGAGTCGCTGCTTGCCGACCTGCTCGAAATCAGCCGGTACGACGCGGGAGCTGCCCTGCTCGAGGTCGAGCCCACCGACCTCCGCCGCATCGCCGAGCGGGTGATCGAGGCCGCCGAGCCGCTGGCCGAGCGCCGAGGAAGCCGGGTCGAGCTGCTCGCCCCGGACGGCCCCTACCTCGCCGCCGTCGACAGCCGACGAATCGAGCGCGTCCTGCGCAACCTGGTAGTCAACGCGATCGAGCATGGCGAAGGCCAGCCCATCGACGTACGCCTCGCTGCCGACGACAAGGCCGTCGCGATCGCCGTGCGCGACCGGGGGGTGGGCCTGCGTCCCGGCGAGGGCGCCCTGGTCTTCAACCGGTTCTGGCGTGCCGACCCCGCCCGGGCGCGCACCACCGGTGGCTCCGGCCTCGGCCTGTCGATCGCGTTGGAGGATGTCCACCTGCACGGTGGCTGGCTGCAGGCCTGGGGCGAGCCGAGCAACGGCTCGCAGTTCCGTGTCACCCTTCCCCGCAGCCAGGGCGTCGAGCTCGAGCGTTCGCCGATCCCGCTGGAGCCGCTGGACTACTCCCGAGCCGTTCCCGTAGCGGTCGGGCAGCCCTACCGAAGGACCGTCCGGACGGACGCTGCTGATGACTGACCGACGCCCCGTGGCCGTGGCTGTGGCTCTCGTCGCAGTCCTGCTGGGCGGCTGCGCCTCCTTGCCCACCAGCGGTCCGGTCCGCGCTGGACGCGATCTGCAGGCCGAACCCGACAACGTGGGCGTGCGCGTCATCGGCCAGCCGCCGGTGCCGGGATCGCGCCCGCAGGACATCGTGCGCGGCTTCCTCCAGGCCAGCGCCGACTTCGTCAACGACCATGCCGTGGCGCGGCTGTACCTCGCCCCGGCGGCACGGCAGCGGTGGAAGCCCGGCACCGGGACCGCTGTCTACGACCGCTCGGTAGGTCCGTTCTCGGTGGAACCGACCAGCGCGGGAAGCGTCGGGCTGACGGCCACGGAAGTCGCGAGCATCGACCGACAGGGCCACTATCGGCGTACGCAGGCGGGCACCCGGCTGACGCGTTCGTTCCCGATGACACGTGTCGACGGGCAATGGCGGATCGCGTCGCTTGCCAACGGGCTGGTGCTGACCAAGAGCGACGTGCAGGAGACCTTCCGCCAGCTCAACCTTTACTTCCTCGCGCCGTCGCGGCGGGTGCTGGTGCCGGACACGTTGTTCCTGCCGGCGGCACCTGGCCTGTCCACCGCGCTGATCACCCGGCTGCTGGCCGGGCCGACCGAGAACCTCGCGGCTGCGACCACGACCGCCTTCCCCCGGGGCAGCTCGCTGGCCGTCTCGTCGGTCCCGGTGCGGGACGGGATCGCGCAAGTCAACCTCGATGCCTCCGTGCTCAAGGCGGACGGCGCGACCCGCTCCCTCATGTCGGCGCAGCTGGTCTGGACGCTCAAGCAGCTGCCCGAGTTCCAGGGGCTGAAGCTGATGGTGGAGGGCGACGACCTGTCCGTGCCCGACCAAGGCCAGGTGCAGTCGCAGGATGCGTGGAACAGCTATGACCCAGCGGGGCTGGCACAGGGCGCCGACGCCTTCGTCATCCGGGCCGGCCGACTGGGACGCATCGGCGAGGGGCGCTTCACCCCGGTGCCCGGGCCGGCCGGCATCGGACAACCGGCCTTGCGGCGGCCAGCCATCTCCCTGGACGGGGCCCGGGCCGCGGCGATCACCGCCGACGGCCGCGCACTCATGACGGGCCGGATGGCGGAGGGCGAGGCGTTCGTCGAGCGGCTGCGGGGATCGCAGCTGTCCACTCCGTCCTGGGACGCCGCAGGGAACGTGTGGGTGGTCGATGCGCCGGTGGGCCGCGTCTGGATGATCCCCGAGGGGACGCGGGCTCCGGTTGCCGTGAATGTGCCGAACGTGCCGGCAGGCCGGGTGACCGGCTTGCGGGTCGCGCACGACGGGGTGCGCGTGGCCGTGGTTGCCGGCGCCGGAGCGCAGGCCCGGCTCTACGTCGGGAGCATCGTGCGCGGCCCGGTCGGCAGGCCAGCTCCGGGGGTGAAGGGCCTCACCGAGATCCTCCCGCAGCTTCGGTCGGTCCGCGGCGTCGGCTGGGCGGACGCGACGACGTTGGCGGTGCTCGGCGCGCAGAGCGGTGGGCTGGTGGCGCCCTTGTTTACGGACACCGACGGCTACGAGGTTGCGCCGATAGAGCCCGAGACCGGGCTGGTCTCGGTCGCCGCCGCCCCGCGGCCGCGACCCCTGTTCGCGGGAACGGGGACCGGGCGGATCGCGCAGTACACCGCCGGTCGCGGTTGGGTGGACCTCGGTCCGGGAGCGGACCCGGCGTACCCCGGCTGACACCGCCCCATCCCCACGCCCCCGTCGTACACAGGGCGGCCTCCCTCGCTTCTTGTGCCACCTCCGAGAGGTCACGCTCTCAACGATGTCTTCACTTCGTAGGACGGCGGTCGGGTCGTCGTTGTGGGCCGCCAGTGCGGCACTCGTCGACCTGGTCCTGCCGGGTGGGTGCGCTGGGTGCGGCCGCGCCGCGGTAGCCGGCGACGTCGGGACGCTCCTGTGTGCGTCGTGCCGCCATGAGTTGGACGGCCCGGCTCGCCAGGCCTGGCCGACACCGGTGCCGCCCGGGTTGCCGTGCCCGTGGGCCGTCGCCGACTACGACGGGGCGGTGCGTGGCGCAATCCTCGCGTTCAAGGAGGAGGGACGGTTCGGGCTGGCGGGTCCGCTGGGCATCGCCTTGTCCCGGGCGCTGACGGCAGGGCTCGCTGAGATACCGGTCGGAGGTCGACGGGGCGCTCCCGTCGCCCTGGTGCCGGTCCCGTCCCGTCGGTCGGCCGTCCGCGCCCGCGGTCAGGATGCCACGCTGCGCCTCACCCGACGGGCCGCGGTCGCGGTTCGCCGGGCCGGGTTCCCCGTCGAGGTGCTGCCGGTCGTCCGGATCGTGCGCGGCATGGTCGACCAGGCTGGGTTGGGTGCACGCGAACGTGCCATCAACCTGCACGGGGCGCTGGCCGTTCCCAACCGGATGGCGTGGCATGTGCGTGGTGGCGCGGTGATCGTGGTCGACGACGTGATAACGACCGGGGCGAGCATCGATGAGACGGCCCGGGCGCTGCGCGCAGCCGGCGCTGATGTGTTGTGCGCGGCTGTCGTTGCCGCGACCAGGCGACGGCGGCCTCCCGGCCTATGCCTTTGACCCGCATGCGGCTAGCGTTTCGGCATGGCACCCGTCCGGGTCCGTGGTTGCGTCCGATCTGAGCTCCCTCGTGGAGTGCGGATCGGGCAAGCCGATGCCAGCCGCAGGCAAAACGGCCCACGTAAGGCGACTTCTCGTCGACTGATCACGGTGCGGCTTAGAGGTGAGTCCTGCCCCGCCGGAGGTCCAGACGGCCTCCGATCCGGGAGAAGGGGAGTAGTGGCGGATACCGCTGCGAGACCTTCAGCAGGCGAATGTGGGGTCGAAGACCAGGTCGGCCGGACGGGTGCCTCCGGTAGTCGGCGGGTCGCCAGCAGGACGGGCGACCACGTCATCAACCAACAGGAAGGGTCCCTACGTGGACATCGTCGTCAAGGGCCGGCACGCCGAGATTCCCGAGCGGTTCCGCCAGCAGGTGGCGGAGAAGCTCGCGAAGATCGAGAAGCTGGACCCGAAGGTGATCACCGTCGACGTCGAGTTGTCCAAGGAACGCAACCCACGACAGTCCGACCTGTGTGAGCGCGTCGAGCTGACCGTCTACTCACGCGGCCCCGTCGTACGCGCCGAGGCTGCCGCGCAGGACTGCTACGCCGCGCTGGACTCGGCCTACCAGAAGCTCGAGGCCCGGCTCCGGCGTTCCCACGACCGGCGCCGGGTGCACCACGGCAACAAGACACCCGTGTCCGTGGCGACTGCTACGGCTGGTCTCGAGTCCTGGGCGAGCGCAGCGCTCGCGAGCCGGGACAGTCAGGAGACGCTGCTCGGTGACAGTGACAGTGACGGTGACGGCGATGGCACCGGCCCGATGGTGATCCGGGAGAAGACCCATGACGCGAAGGCGATCAGCATCGACCAGGCGCTCTACGAGATGGAGCTCGTCGGGCACGACTTCTACCTGTTCATCGACGCCGACAGCGCCCAGCCTGCCGTCGTCTACCGCCGACACGCCTATGACTACGGGGTCATCCGCCTCGAGGGGTAGCGCGGGGTCTAGCCCCATCGGACGGTTTCGGGTCAGCAGATGGCCCTTCCGTGCCATCATGGCGCCGTCCGAACGATGACCGAGGACGTCCCCGCATGAAGGAGCCCAAGGTGACGGAGCAGGCCTCTGATGCAGCCGTTCCGGCTGCCGGGCTGATCGGGCCGGGGGAGGCCATGCGCGTCCTGGTCGTCGATGACCACGCGCTCTTCCGCCGCGGGCTGGAGATGGTGCTCGGCCAGGAGACCGACATCGAGGTGGTCGGTGAGGCCAGCGATGGTGCTGAGGCGGTCGACCTCGCGTCGGCCCTGCTGCCCGACATCGTGCTGATGGACGTGCGGATGCCGCGCCGCAGCGGCATCGAGGCATGCACGGCCATCAAAGACGTCGTCCCGAGCGCGAAGATCGTGATGCTGACGATCTCCGACGACGAGGCCGACCTGTACGACGCGATCAAGGCCGGCGCGAGCGGCTACCTGCTCAAGGAGATCTCGATCGACGAGGTGGCTGCCGCCATCCGCTCGGTCGCGGGCGGGCAGTCACTGATCAGTCCGTCGATGGCCTCCAAGCTGCTGACCGAGTTCGCCACCATGATCAAGAAAGGCGACGAGAAGCAGCTGCCCGCGCCGCGGCTCACCGATCGCGAGCTCGAGGTCCTCAAGCTGGTTGCGCGCGGGCTGAACAACCGCGACATCGCGAAGGAGCTGTTCATCTCGGAGAACACGGTCAAGAACCACATCCGCAACATCCTGGAGAAGCTCCAGCTGCACTCGCGGATGGAAGC
>JBDUAP010000027.1:0-13908 GCA_040004585.1 Sporichthyaceae bacterium | reverse complement strand
TTTCGAGGACATGCGTCGGCCCCGCTCGACAGGCGAACGGGGCCGGCGCGGGACCGTCGGTTCCTAGAGCTGGCGAGTCTCCAGCGACGGGTCGTAGCTGGTGCGCACGTCCACGGACTGCCCCTGCCCATTGCCGGCTTCGGAGTACTGGTCCTGGCCGCTGTCGGTGTACTGGTCCTTGAGCTGACCGGCCTGAGCCTTCATGCCGCCGGACTGACGCACGTGGGCCTTGACGTTCTGCGTCTCCCGCTCGGCGGTGTTCAGCCAACCCTCCCACCGGTTCTGCATGGGCCGGATGAGCCCGCCGCCGGCGCCGACGATGATCACGCCTGCGATGGTCGCGAGGATGGTGATGAGCACGGGGGTCGTGACAGTGGTCGCGACCTCGATCTGGTTCAGCGCCGCGATCACGCCGAGGAACAGAATGAAGATCGAGGCAATGTTGGCGAGCACGTTGCCGTAGGACAGGCCACCGAGCATGTTGGAGATCAGGTCCTTGACCGCCTTGGCGATGGCCGCGGCAACCACGACGATCACGATCGCGACGATGATCTTGGGCAGGAACGCGATGAGATCCTGCAGCAGGGCACTGATCGGGTTGGGGCCGAACACGTTGAACGCGATCACCAACGTGAACAGGATCACCGCGTACTTCACCAGCTTGGCGACGATGTCCGAGGCATCGTACTGGCTCTTGGCCAAGGCCTGCTTGATCCCGCCGCGCTCGACGGCGTTGTCGAAGCCGACCCTCTCGAGGAGGCCGTTGGTTGCCTTGGCCAGCACCTTGGCGAGGAACCAGCCCACGACCAGGATGATGCCGAAGAACAGCAGCTTCGGAATGAAGGTGGCGACGTTCGACCAGGCGTCGGACACGCCCTGCCCGAAGTCCACCGAGTGGATCACGGCTGGAGCAGACACGAGAGTTACCTCCGGATTTGAGGGGAAAGCAGCAACAGGCCCGGCCTTGCCCGGGTGTTCCGCCTCAAAACGCGGCGCAGCGGTCTGTCTTAGTTTGCCGTTGTCGCCTCGGCTGACTCGGTCGCCTCGGCCGGCAGGTGGCGGCGGGACTGCACGATCCGGAAACGGCCCGCCACGTAGGCGGCATCCGTGAGTGCGGCGTTCGCCGCCGGATTGGCACCGGTGGCATGGAAGTCGGAGAACGCAGCGGACTGGTTGACGTAGACCGTCTCGGTGAGGTTGCACGACAGGGCGACACCGGCGTCCAGCGCGGCGTCCTCGGCGGCGTGGAGCACGTCCTCATCGGTGGAGTAGATCGATGCGGTGATGGCGCCCTGCTCGCGGACGCTCTCGCGCAGCACGGCGATCGACTGGTCGGTGTTCTCGGTCGTGATGAGGAAGGCGACCGGGCCGAAGCACTCCCGCAGGTAGTGCTCGCGGTCCTCGACGTCGAGGCGCACGACTAGAGGTGTGCGCACCGTCGCCTCCGGGAAGTCCGGATGCTTCACCTCGCGTGAGCGGAGCACCACGTCGCCGTACGCCGGGGCCGCATCGAGTCGGTCGAGGACGCCCTGGTTGACGACGGCACCGAGCAGCTCCGTGGCCCGCGCGTCGTCGCCGAGCAGTCCGTCGACGGCGGCGGCGAGGTCCTGTGCGACTTGGTCCACCGTCTTGCGTTCACCGTTGACGGTGATGCCGTCCCGCGGCAGCAGGAGGTTCTGGGGGGTCGTGCACATCTGCCCGCTGTAGAGCGACAACGAGAAGGCAAGATTTGCGAGCATTCCCCGGTAGTCGTCTGTCGAGTCGAGGACCACCGAGTTGACGCCGGCCTTCTCCGTGAAGACTGCTGCGTGGGTGGCGTTGTGTTCCAGCCACTCGCCGAATGCGGTGGAGCCCGTGTAGTCGATGATCCGTACCTCCGGGCGCATGGCCAAGGTCTTGGCGAGCCCTTCGCCGTCCTGCTCGGGCATGAGCAGGACCAAGTCGGGGGAGAAGCCGGCCTCGGTCAGCACCTCGCGAGCGATCAGCACCGTGATGGCCAGCGGCAGCACCGCGCGGGGATGGGGCTTGACCAGCACCGGGTTTCCGGTGACCAGGCTCGCGAACAGCCCCGGGTAGGAGTTCCAGGTCGGGAACGTGTTGCACCCGATCACGAGGGCGACACCGCGCGGCACCACGGCGAACTTCTTGGTCATGCGCTGCGGTGGACGCTTGCCCTGCGGCTTCTCCCACACGGCCTCCGGCACGTGCCGGGTCATCTCCGCGTAGGCGTAGGCGATTGCCTCGAGCGCTCGGTCCTGGGCGTGTGGGCCGCCGGCCTGGAAGGCCATGGCGTAGGCCTGCCCGGAGGTGTGCATGACAGCAGACGCCATCTCGTGGCTGCGCGCATTGATGCGCACCAGGATCTCCAGACAGACGGCGGCGCGGGCGTCCGGGCCGGCATCGCGCCAGGCCGGCAGCGCGGCCATCGCCGCGTCGACTGCTCGGTCGCTGTCCAGATGCGGGTAGGTGACGCCGAGGTCCAGGCCGTACGGCGAGCGTTCGCCGCCAACCTGGCTTTCGGTGCCCTCACCATCGAGCTGCTGCAACGGGAAGGGCTTGCCCAAGTAGCCCTCGAACGCGGCTTTCCCGTCCTCAGTGGACACGGTTCCGTCCTCGCCGTACGCCTTGAGGCTCTCCGGGTAGGCCGACCAGTAGGTGCGATCTCGGGTGGCGGCCAGCGCGCGGGCCAGGGTCGGCTGGTGGTGGGCGA
The DNA here is from genome assembly GCA_040004585.1 of Sporichthyaceae bacterium. Taxonomy (GTDB): domain Bacteria; phylum Actinomycetota; class Actinomycetes; order JACCUZ01; family JACCUZ01; genus JBDUAP01. Next base: position 11,198 of record JBDUAP010000027.1, on the reverse strand, counting down.
ACAGGTCGGTTGCCGTCGTCATGCTCGTCAACCTAACGCGCCGTTTCCTGCCCCACGGCGGGGGTAGTCGGCGGGTTTCGATGCGCAGCCAGGGACCAAAGGAGACAGATGTGGCTCCACGCAGCAATGACATCAGCGGAAATGACATCAGCGGCAGTGACGTGATCAGCGTGCTGACCCGCGACCACCGGGAGGTGGAGGAGGTCTTCACCAGGATCGAGCAGCTCGCGCCGGGTGATGTCCGGCGCAAGGACCTCGCCGAGCGGGCGATCCGTGAGCTGGTGCGCCACGCGGAGGCGGAGGAGGTCTACGTCTACCCCGCGTTCCGGCGGTTCCTGCCCGACGGCGACGCGATCGCCGACCGCGAGATCGAGGAGCACTCGGCGGCAGAGCGCTCGATGAAGCAGCTGCAGGGTCTCGGCGCGGCGGACGCGTTCTTCGACCGGCTGCTCGCCGAGTTGATGGCCGAGGTGCGCGAGCACGTGGCCGAGGAGGAGGGCACCTACTTCCCGATGCTCGCCGCCCACGCCTCGGCCGAGGACCTCGAGACCCTCGGCCGGGCCGTGATGACAGTGAAGAAGGTCGTTCCGACGCGGCCACACCCGGTTGCCCCCGACAGACCACCCCTCAACCTGCTGCTCGGTCCGGCGATCGGCCTGGTCGACCGCGTGCGTGACCTCGTCACCGGGCGGGGGTGGCGCTGGAGTTGACCCCCGCGAGGAGGGACCGTCAGCGCGGCTCGTCCGGTGCGGTCGGCCGCGGCTGACGGGGAGCCTCGATCTTGGCCTTCTCCAGCTGGTCGCCGAGCTCCTGCAGCTTCTTGCGGCCGAGCCCCTTGCGCACCTCCGGGAACCAGTCCTGCTCCTCTTCTTTGACGTGATGGCGGACGTTCTCCATCAGCACGGTCACCTTGGCGTCGAAGCGCTCGTCCGTCGCGTCCATCTTCCGGAGCTCTTCGAGGACCCACTTGACGATGTGGTGCTCCTCGAGGCTCTCCAGGACATGGTCCTCGGTTTCCGGCACCGCTTCACGCGCCACCGGGTAGAAGTACTGCTCCTCGATGTAGGCGTGCACCGAGAGTTCCTCGATGATCCGGTTCACCAGGTCTCGCTTGGTCTGAGTGGCGTTGTCGCCGGCCTTCTCGAACTGCTTGAACAGCTTCTCAACGGTCTTGTGGTCGTCCTTGAGCAGAACGATGGCGTCCATGGGATGTCCTCCTGCTAGCCGGCCATGCGCTGGGTGATGATCGACAGTTCCCACTGCTCCGCGGGGGAAACCGGACGTCATCGCCGGACGATGGTGAATCCCCCTGGAGTGACTGTCACCGCAACCGTGCGAGCGCGAGTCGTCGTCCGGCTCAGCAGGCGAGCTGAACCGTCGAACACCTCGACGACTGCTGGCCCGTCGCCCGCCAACCGCACCACGGTCCGTTCGACCCGGGCGCTCGCGCGGCATCGGCCGCCGACACGCCCGCCGCGACATCCTCGTCCTAGTCCACGACCTCGACATCCGGGTGCTCACCACCGACGGCGAACTACTCCGAGAACTCCGGCTCGACCCGACCCGGACTACCAAAGACAGCCCAAAACGTGAACGATGTCCCGAGACACCTGTGAACGGTGTCCCGAGACATCGCAATCGGTGCCCCCGGTAGGATTCGAACCTACGCTCCCGCCTCCGGAGGGCGATGCTCTATCCCCTGAGCTACGGGGGCTCGGGACGCTCAAACGTTACCAGCCGCAGCGTTCCTCCTCCGCCGGAGCGACTGGCGGCTAGCCTCAGTCCATGCAGGCTCTCGGGCGGGTGCTGGTGGTCGATGACAGCGAGGTTATCCGTGCGCTGATCACGATGAACCTCGAGCTCGAGGGGTTCGACGTGGTCACCGCGGTCGACGGCCAGGACGCTCTGGACAAGATCTACGACGTCAGGCCCGATGTCATCACGATCGACGTCAAGATGCCGCGGCTCGACGGGTTCGACACCGTGGCCCGGCTGCGGGCCGACCCGCGCACCTCCACAGTGAAGATCGCCATGGTGACCGCGTGCGCCCAGGAGGTCGACGTACGCCGGGGCGAGCGCGTTGGGGTCGACGCCTACCTCACCAAGCCGTTTGATCCTGAAGCGCTGGTGCGCACCGTCCGCGACCTGGTGGAGCGCGCCGCGTCCTGACCGACGCGCTCGCAGGCGGCGACTAACCTAAGCGCGGTGACCCCAGCCGAGCTCGCTGACGCGGTGGCAACCGCCGTACGCACCGCTGTCGATGCGGGCGACTTTGCGGTCCAACTGCCTGCCGAGGCCAAGGTCGAGCGGCCAAAGGTCAAGGAGCACGGCGACTACGCGACCAGCATCGCGCTCCAGCTCGCCAAGCCGGCCGGCCGGCCGCCACGCGAGGTAGCCGAGGCGATCGCGGCACATCTGCGGAACGCGCCCGGAGTGGCCGGGGTCGACATCGCGGGTCCCGGCTTCCTCAACATCACACTCGACGCGGCCGCCCAGGGAGAGCTGGCGCGCACGGTCGTCACCGCCGGCGAGAGCTACGGCAGCTCTCAGGTCTCGGCCGGGCACCGCTTCAACCTCGAGTTCGTCTCGGCCAACCCGACTGGGCCCCTGCATCTGGGACATGTGCGCTGGGCGGCGGTCGGTGATGCGCTGGCCCGGGTTCTCCAGCACACTGGCGCTGAGGTCGTCCGGGAGTACTACTTCAACGATGCCGGCGTGCAGATCGACCGGTTCGCTGCGTCCCTGCTGGCCGCGGCCAAGGGTGAGCCCACCCCAGAGAACGGCTACGGCGGCGACTACATCGGTGAGATCGCAGCCGCGGTCGTGGCGGCCGACCCGACGGCCCTGGACGACGACCAGGAGTTGGCGCTGGCGACCTTCCGTCGCGAGGGCATGGCGCTGATGTTCCGGGAGATCAGGCAGTCACTCGCAGACTTCGGCGTTCGCTTCGACGTCTACTTCAACGAGAAAGACCTTCACGACAAGGGTGAGCTGACAGCAGCCCTGAGCCGGCTGTCCGAGAAGGGCCATGTGTTTGAGAAGGACGGCGCCACCTGGCTGCGCACGTCGACCTTCGGCGACGACAAGGACCGGGTGATGGTCAAGGCCGATGGTGAGTGGACCTACTTCGCCGCCGATGCCGCCTACTACCTGGACAAGCGGGAGCGCGGCTTCGACAAGGTCGTCATCATGCTGGGGGCAGACCACCACGGCTACGTGGGTCGTTACAAGGCGCTGGCCGCCGCCTACGGCGACGACCCCGACGTCAACCTCGAGATCCTGATCGGGCAGATGGTCAACCTGTTCAAGGACGGCCAGCCACTGCGCATGAGCAAGCGGGCGGGCACCACAGTGACCCTGGAGGAGCTGGTCGCCGCGATCGGCGCCGACGCGGGACGCTACGCCCTCGGTCGCTACTCCGCAGACAGCCCGATCGATCTCGACCTCGACATGTGGGCCCGGCGCACCAACGACAACCCGGTCTTCTACGTGCAGTACGCCCATGCCCGGATCGCGAGCCTGCTCCGCAACGCCGCCGACCTCGGCGTTGACCGTGGCGGCGCCGACACGTTCCGGCCCGAGCTGCTCGACCACGAGCGGGAGGGGGACCTGCTCGGAGTCCTCGGCGACTTCCCGCAAGTGATCGCGACTGCCGCGGAGCTGCGCGAACCGCATCGGGTCGCCCGCTACCTCGAGGAGCTGGCCGGCACCTACCACCGGTTCTACGACGCGTGCCGAGTGCTTCCCCGGGGCGATGAGGAGGTCACCGACCTGCACCGGGCGCGACTCTGGCTGGTCGAGGCAACCCGGGTCGTGCTGGCGAACGGGCTGGCTCTGCTCGGCGTCACCGCACCCGAGCGGATGTAGCGCAACGTGCCCGTCCACCCCGCAGGTCCGCGTTCCGGTGAGCTCGCCCACGAAGCTCCTCGCAGCGGGCCCCCGGGCGACCTGAACCTGCTCGATCCCGCGGTATGGCCGCTCGGCATGGCGCGCTCCGATGGTGGCGAGCTGACGTTGCGAGGTCACGACCTGCGCGCGCTAACGGCCGAGCACGGGACGCCGGCGTTCTTCCTGGATGAGACCGATCTGCGCCAGCGCTGCCGGGACTACCGCGGCGCGTTCGGTGGTGCCCAGGTCTATTACGCGGCCAAAGCGTTCCTCTGTACGGCGGTGGCCCGCTGGGTCGAGGAAGAGGGGCTGGGCCTGGACGTGTGCACCGGGGGCGAGCTCGCCGTGGCCGTGCGGGCCGGCTTCCCGGGTGAGCGGATCCTGTTGCACGGCAACAACAAATCGGTGCCCGAACTCGCCGCGGCCTTGTCCGCGGGCGTCGGTCGCGTGGTCGTGGACTCGCAGGAGGAGATCGCCCGGCTCTCCGACCTCTGTGTCGAGCGCGGGGTCAGTCAGCAGGTGCTCGTCCGGACCACCGTCGGGGTGGAGGCGCACACCCATGAGTTCATCGCCACAGCCCACGAGGACCAGAAGTTCGGCTTCTCCCTCGCCGGCGGGGACGCGCTGGACGCCGTCCGCAGAGTGCACGCGGCGCAGGGGCTCGAGCTGGTCGGCCTGCACTCGCACATCGGGTCCCAGATCTTCGACGCGGGCGGCTTCGAGGTCGCCGCCCACCGGGTGGTGGGCCTGCTCGCCGAGATCCGTGACGAGCTCGGTGTCGAGCTGCCCGAGCTCAACCTCGGCGGGGGCTTCGGCATCGCCTACACCAGCGCTGACGACCCGGTAGACGTCGTCGAGATGGGCAGGTCTCTGCGGAGCATCGTCGAGCGGGAGTGCACGTCGTACGCGATCACGGTGCCCGCGCTGACGATCGAGCCGGGACGCGGCATCGTGGGTCCTGGGGCGGTGACCGTCTACGAGGTCGGCACGGTCAAGCCGGTAGAAGGTCTGCGGACGTTCGTCTCGGTGGACGGCGGGATGAGCGACAACATCCGCACGGCGCTGTACGACGCGGACTACTCGGTGGCGTTGGCCAACCGGGCCTCGGACGCCGAGCCGATGCTCGCCCGCGTCGTCGGGAAGCACTGCGAGAGCGGCGACATCGTGGTCAAGGACGCCTGGCTGCCAGGGGACGTGCGCGCCGGCGACCTCCTGGCGGTGGCGGCGACCGGGGCCTACTGCCGGTCGATGGCGAGCAGCTACAACCACCTGCCTCGACCGCCGGTCGTGGCAGTGTCTGCCGGGGCGGCTCGGGTGCTGCTGCGGCGGGAGACGATGGATGATCTCTTCGCCCTGGACATGGGTGACTGAGAGGCAAAGGAGAACGTCATGCGCATCGGAGTCCTGGGCACCGGCGTGGTCGGAGAAAGCCTGGCCACCAGGCTGGTGGAGACCGGCCACGACGTCGTCATGGGCGCGCGCAGCGCTGGCAATGACAAGGCGCTGGCATGGATCCAGCGGTTCCCGGATCGCGCGGGCGAGGGCAGCTTTGCTGACGCCGCGGCCCACGGCGAGCTGGTCGTGAACGCGACGGCCGGCGTGGCCTCGCTGGAGGCACTACGGGCCGCCGGTGCCGACAACCTGGCCGGCAAGACCCTGCTCGACGTGGCGAACCCGCTGGACTTCTCGGGCGGCTTCCCGCCACGGCTCTCCGTCGTCAACGACGACAGCCTCGGTGAGCAGATCCAGCGGGAGTTCCCCGCCGCCCGGGTGGTGAAGGCGCTGAACACCATGAACTGCCAGGTGATGGTGGACCCGGCCCGCGTCCCCGGTGACCACGACGTCTTCATGGCCGGCGACGACGAGGCGGCCAAGCGAGAGGTCACCGATCTGCTGGAGAGCTTCGGCTGGCCGGCCGAGGCAATCCGTGACCTGGGCGGCATCGGGTCAGCCCGCGGACTTGAGTCCTACCTGCCGCTGTGGCTCTCGCTGATGGGCGCACTCGGCACCGGCGACTTCAACATCCACGTCGTCCGCTGACCGGGGCGGGCGGCTCTCGGATCCCGGCCAGACCACGCGGCGAGGCCGCCGACTCTGACAGGCTTGCCTGCATGGACTCGCTCAAGGTCGCCATGCTCGGCTGTGGCGTGGTGGGCAGCGAGGTCGCGCGCCTGCTCACCGAGCACTCCGAGGACCTGGCTGCCCGGGTGGGTCGGCCCCTCACGCTGGCGGGCATCGCCGTACGCCGGCCGGGCCGCGACCGGGGGCATCTCCCCGTCGACCCAGCGCTGTTCACGTCGGACGCCCATGCCCTGGTCACCCGCGGCGACATCGACATCGTCATCGAGGTCATCGGGGGCATCGAGCCGGCCCGATCACTCGTGCTCGCCGCACTGGAGGCCGGCGCCTCGGTCATCAGTGCCAACAAGGCGCTGCTCGCCGAGGACGGCGCCACCCTGTTCGCGGCCGCCGAGAAGCACGGTGGTGATCTTTACTACGAGGGGGCTGTGGCGGGCGCGATACCCATCCTTCGGCCCCTGCGCGAGTCGCTGGCGGGTGACCGGGTGCGCCGGGTGCTCGGGATCGTCAACGGCACGACGAACTACATCCTCACCCGGATGACCGAGAGCGGCGCGGGGTTCGTCGAGGCGCTCGAGGAGGCGCAGGCACTCGGTTATGCCGAAGCCGACCCGACGGCGGACGTGGAGGGGTTCGATGCCGCCGCCAAGGCCGCGATCCTGGCCGGACTGGCCTTCCACACGAACGTGACCGCGGCCGATGTGCACCGCGAGGGCATCACCGACGTGACGTCGGCCGACATCGCCAGTGCCCGCGAGATGGGCTGCGTCGTCAAGCTGCTTGCCATCGCGGAGGTGTCCGACGACGGTCGTAGTGTCGGCGTACGCGCCCACCCGGCGATGATCCCGCGGACCCATCCGCTGGCGAGTGTGGGGGGCGCCTTCAACGCCGTCTTCGTCGACTGCGAGGCAGCCGGCGGGCTGATGTTCTACGGCCAGGGCGCGGGTGGCGCACCGACTGCCAGCGCGGTGCTGGGTGATGTCGTGGCGGTTGCCCGGCACAAAGTGAACGGGGGCCGTGGACCAGGCGAGTCGTCGTACGCGGACCTGCGGGTGCGACCGATGGGGGACACCAGCACGCGCTACCACGTCAGCCTCGACGTGGCCGACCGGGCCGGCGTGCTCGCGCAGGTGGCGACGGCGTTTGCCGAGCACGGGGTCTCGATCGAGACGGTCCGGCAGGCAAAGCACGGCACCGACGACGCGGAGCTCGTGATCGTCACGCACCAGGCGCCCGACTCCTCGCTGTCGGCGACGGTCGAGGCGCTGCTTGGGCTCGACGTGGTGCGCGACGTGCTCAGCGTGATGCGGGTGGAGGGTCAGTGATGGCGGCTCCGTGGCGCGGTGTGATCGCGGAGTACGCCGAGCGGTTGCCGGTGGGGCCGCTGACGCCGGTCATCTCGCTCGGTGAGGGCGGCACCCCATTGGTTGTTGCCGAACATCTGTCGGAGCTGACGGGTTGCGAGATCCGTCTCAAGGTGGAGGGCGCCAACCCGAGCGGCTCCTTCAAGGACCGCGGCATGACGGTGGCGATCTCCAAGGCGCTCGAGGAGGGCGCGCAGGCCGTCATCTGCGCCTCAACCGGAAACACCAGTGCGTCCGCGGCCGCCTATGCCGCGAAGGCCGGCATCGAGTGCGTGGTCCTCGTCCCGCACGGCCGGATCTCGGCCGGGAAGCTGGCGCAGGCGCTGGTCCACGACGCCCGGCTGCTGCAGATCGAAGGTGGCTTCGACGACTGCCTTAGGGTGGCTCGTGAGCTGGCCGATGAGCATCCGGTCTCGTTGGTCAACTCCGTGAACCAGTTCCGGATCGAGGGCCAGAAGACGGCGGCGTTCGAGATCGTCGACGCGCTCGGCCGGGCGCCGGACGTGCACTGCCTGCCGGTCGGAAACGCGGGCAACATCACGGCCTACTGGCGGGGCTACGTCGAGTACGCCGAGGAGGGCCGCTCGAAGAAGCCGCTGATGTGGGGCTTCCAAGCCGCGGGGGCGGCACCGATCGTGTCCGGGCAGCGTGTTCCCGAGCCGGAAACGGTCGCGACAGCGATCCGCATCGGGGACCCCGCGTCGTGGACGCAGGCCGTGGCGGCGCGCGACGACTCCGGCGGGGTCATCGAGGCGGTGACCGACGAGCAGATCCTCGGGGCGCACCGGCTGCTGTCGGCCCGGGAAGGAGTGTTCGTCGAGCCCGCGTCGGCGGCATCGGTAGCCGGCCTGCTGCAGCGTTTCGAGCAGGGACTGCTGGAGCCGGGGCAACTGGTTGTGTGCACGCTGACCGGGAACGGCCTCAAGGATGTCGAGACGGCTCTGTCGGGCCTGGTCGTGACCACGACGACGGTGCCGCCCGATGCGGCGTCGGCCGCGGCGGCGCTCGGCCTGGTGGCTCGGTGACCGCTCGGTGACAGCACGGTGACAGCAGCAACGAGGCGGTCGTCGGTGACGGTCGTCGTCCCGGCAACCGCGGCGAACCTCGGACCCGGTTTCGACTCCCTGGGCCTGGCGCTCGGCCTGTACGACGAGGTCACGGTGCGGTTGACCGATGCGCCGGGGTTGTCAGTGGAGATGACTGGTGAGGGCGCGGATCTGCTGCCCCGCGACGGCTCGCATCTTGTTGCCCGGACACTGCGCGATGCGTTCCAGCGGTTCGGTGCCGGGCCCGCAGGGATGAGCGTGCGGTGCACCAACCACATCCCGCAGGGTCGTGGGCTCGGTTCCTCGGCGGCCGCCATCGTGGCGGGGGTGCTGGCAGCGGCGGCGCTGACCGCCGACGGCCGGACCGACCGTGCCGAGCGTGCCGGCCGTGCCGACATTGCCGAGGTGCTGGCCGTGGCCGGCGAGATCGAGGGGCACCCCGACAACGTCGCGGCCTGCCTGCTGGGTGGGTTCACGATCGCCTGGACCGAGGGGGGTCGCGCACACGCCGTACGCCTGGACCCGGTGCCGACGATCGAGGCGCTGGTCTTCGTGCCGCCGAGCGGGCTCTCGACCGAGACGGCGAGGGGCCTGCTGCCGGCGGCGGTGCCCCATCGCGACGCGGTGCATGCCGCGAGCCGCGCCGCACTGGCCGTAGCTGCGATCACCCGGCGACCCGACCTGCTGCTGGCGGCGACGGAGGACCGGCTCCACCAGCCCTACCGGGCGCCGGCGATGGCCGCCACGGCGGCGTTGATGGAGCGGCTCCGCGAGGGGGGAGTGGCTGCCTTCGTGTCCGGGGCGGGTCCGAGCGTGCTTGCCCTGCTGCCGGACGAGCGACCTGATCTGGCGGCCCTCGCCGAGCCCGGCTGGTCGGTGATCAGACTGCCGCTGGATCTGCAGGGGGCGCGGTTGGTCGAGCCGGTCGAGGAGAAATGACCTGAGGCTCGCCGGGTCCGGGACCGTTCCAGGGCCGGGAGGTGTTACGCTCAGCAACGCACCAGACGCCGCAGAAGATGTAAGGCCGGTGCACAGCCACCATTCCTGGGAGCTAGCGCCCCCACCGTCATGGACGAACCGTGGCCCCCCGTTTAGGTCTGGTGACGGATTTCCCACGAACTTCCGCCTGAACAGAGGCGGACCCCGGCTTCAGCCGGGAGCAAGCACGACCGGCCGCTAGCGGCTCTCCGCCGTGGCGCCGCTCGAATGAGGAAGGACCAAGCGTGTCCGACACCACCGATGTCCTCGACGTCCCGACGGATCGTTCTGCGGGAGCGCATGGGGACAAGGCCAACTCAGCCTCCACCGCTAACAAAGCCAAGCGCCGTACCGGCGGGCTTTCCGGCATGGTGCTGCCCGAGCTGCAGACCGTTGCCGCAGACCTCGGCATCAGCGGCACTGCCCGGATGCGCAAGGGGCAGCTGATCGAGGCCATCAAGGAGCGCCAGGGCGGGGACACCCCCGCCAGCAGCTCCAGCACAACCGCACCCGCCGAGGGCGACCGGCCCCGGCGGCAGCGGTCCGACCGGTCCACGTCGGCCGGCACGGAGACCACGCGGCGCGGGACCAGCGAGACCAGCGACAGCACCGACAGCGCTGACACCACCGAGGCCGCAGGAGCGGGTTCGGAGAACGGGGACAAGTCGCAGAACCGGGACGGTTCCGGCAGCCAACGCCGGGAGCGCCGGCCGCGCGAGGGCGGCGAGCGCCCGCAACAGGGTGACCGCCAGCAAGGTGACCGCCAGCAAGGTGACCGTCAGCAGGGCGACCGTCAGCAGGGCGACCGTCAGCAGGGCGACCGCCCGCAGCAAGGTGGGCGTCAGCCACAGGGCGACCGCCAGCAGCAGGGGCCCCGGGACGACGACGAATTCGCCGGCGGCGGGCGCAGCCGTCGGCGTGGCCGTTACCGCGACCGCAGCCGCAGCCGCACTCGGACCGGCCGCGACGGGTTCACCCCGGACGAGGCCGAGCCCGAGATCACCGAGGACGATGTCCTGGTGCCGGTCGCCGGCATCCTCGACATCCTCGACAACTACGCCTTCGTGCGGACGTCGGGATACCTGCCCGGGCCCAACGATGTCTACGTGTCGCTGGCGCAGGTCCGCAAGAGCGGGCTGCGCAAGGGCGACGCCATCACGGGGTCGGTCAAGGCGCCGCGTGAGGGTGAGCGCAAGGAGAAGTTCAATGCCCTCGTCCGTCTCGACACCGTCAATGGCGCCGATCCGGAGAAAGCGCTCAACCGGGTCGAGTTCGGCAAGCTGACCCCGCTGTACCCGCAGGACCGGCTCCGGCTCGAGACCGAGCCCGGCATCCTGACCACCCGCGTGATCGACCTGGTCGCCCCGCTGGGCAAGGGGCAGCGCGGGCTGATCGTGTCGCCGCCGAAGGCCGGCAAGACGATGGTGCTCCAGGCGATCGCCAATGCGATCAGCCAGAACAACCCCGAGTGCCATCTGATGGTCGTGCTGGTCGACGAAAGACCCGAAGAGGTCACCGACATGCAACGGTCGGTCAAGGGCGAGGTCATTGCCTCCACGTTCGACCGACCGGCAGAGGACCACACCATCGTCGCCGAGCTGGCGATCGAGCGCGCCAAGCGGCTCGTCGAGATGGGGCACGACGTCGTCGTACTCCTCGACTCGATCACCCGACTGGGCCGTGCCTACAACCTCGCGGCCCCCGCGAGCGGGCGCATCCTTTCCGGTGGTGTCGACTCGACCGCGCTCTACCCCCCGAAGCGCTTCTTCGGCGCCGCCCGCAACATCGAGCACGGCGGGTCGCTGACCATCCTGGCGACCGCTCTCGTCGAGACCGGCTCGCG